>JALYGD010000396.1 GCA_030777265.1 Actinomycetota bacterium
CTGCTCGTCCCCCCGTCTTCCCGTTTCCTCGCCGACACCCGCTTCGACCAGCTCGAAGCGGTCGCCGGACGCCTGCCCGAGGACGTTGCTCTGCGTCTGACCGTGCATCCCGCGATCGGTCTGTGGATCACATTGACCGTCGCCGCCCTGTTGCTGCTGGCGGCCTTCGCGACCCGTGAGGTCTGAGCCGTGCCGAGGCTCGAAGAGGGACGCGAAGCGGGGCGCCACGCTGTCAGCGGCACCTCGGGAGCGTCCCAACGGGATTCTCCCCCCGTCCGTCTCGGTGTCGACGTCGGCGGCACCTTCACCGACCTCGTACTCGACGATGGCGAACGCCTCCGGGCCGCCAAGGTCCCCTCGACGAAACAGGACCAGGCCGAGGGCGTACTCGCCGGCGTCGAAGGTCTCGCGGTGGACGCCTCTGAGCTGAGCCGCTTCGCGCATGGCACAACGGTCGCCACCAACGCTGTCCTCGAACGCGCCGGGGCGCGCACCGTGCTCGTTACAACCGCCGGCTTCCGAGACCTGCTCGAGATCGGCCGCCAGAACCGACCGAGCCTCTACGACCTGTTCGCTGATCGACCGGCTCCGCTCGTCGCGCGCGACC
Organism: Actinomycetota bacterium; assembly: GCA_030777265.1. Taxonomy (GTDB): domain Bacteria; phylum Actinomycetota; class Nitriliruptoria; order Nitriliruptorales; family JAHWKO01; genus JALYGD01. The sequence continues at coordinate 608 of JALYGD010000396.1, forward strand.
TCGTGGTGGAGGCCGACGAGCGGCTGGCTGCGACAGGCAACGTGTTGCGTCCACTCACCGACCCTCAGGGGGTCGCCACGGCGGTGCGCGACCGCGACCCCGAGGCCGTAGCCATCTGCCTGCTGTTCTCCTTTCGCGACGACCGCCACGAGCTCGACATCGCCGAGGCGATCGACGCGCTCGACTTCTCTGGGCAGCCGCCGGCGGTCAGTCGCTCGAGCGAGGTCCTGCCGGTCTTTCGAGAGTACGAGCGGGCGAGCACCACGGTACTGAACGCCTACGTCGCGCCCACCATGTCGCGCTATCTCGACAGCCTCTCGGCACGGCTCCGCGACGCAGGCCTCCGCTGCGGCATCGACGTCATGCGTTCGAGCGGGGGCACCTTCGACGCCGAACTCGCTGCCCGCTACCCCGTGCACACGCTGCTGAGTGGTCCGGCCGCTGGAGCGTGGGGCGCGGCAGCGGTCGCTCGTGCGATGGACCAGCCGGACGTCATCGCCTTCGACATGGGCGGGACATCCACCGATGTGACGCTCATCGACGGAGGGCGTCCTGATGTGACGGCGGAGGGTGCGATCGATGGTCTGCCGTTCGCCGTGCGGGCCACCGACGTGCACACGGTGGGCGCGGGCGGGGGGAGCATCGCATGGCGGGACGCGGGCGGATCGCTGAGGGTTGGTCCGGCCTCGGCGGGGGCCGATCCCGGGCCTGCAGCCTACGGGCGAGGCGGGACCGATCCGACCGTCACCGACGCCCACCTGGTCCTCGGTCGTCTCGATCCCGAGGCGGAGCTCGGCGGCAGCCTCCGCCTGGATTCAGAGGCCGCGCACGAAGCGGTGGGGCGACTCGCGGACGAGCTCGATCTCGGCCTGGAAGAGTGCGCGGCGGGGATCGTACGGGTAGCCGAGGCGAACATCGTGCGAGCTCTGCGGGTCGTGTCGGTCGAGCGCGGCCGCGACCCTCGCCGCTATGCGCTGCTCGCCTTCGGCGGGGCCGGCCCGCTTCACCAGGGACCCCTGGCACGCGAACTCGGCTGCGAGCTGGTGATCGTGCCTCCCCACGCCGGTGTGCTGTCTGCCATCGGTCTGTTGGCCGCCCCGATAGCGGTCGACGCGGTCCGAACCCGACTCGTCGACCTCGCCGACCTCGACGGTGGCACCCTCTCCTCGGCCTGGGAGGAACTCGAGCGGGAGACGAACCGGCTCCTCGATGCGCAGGGTGTTCCCGCCGCGTCCACGCGACGCAGCGCTGACTGCCGGTACAAGGGCCAGGCCTATGAGCTCGAAGTCGTCTGGGAGGGTGACGCAGACGCCCCCGACCCCGAGCGGCTGGCCGAAGCCTTCCACTCCGCCCACGAGGAGCGCTACGGCTACGTCCAGCAGGACGAAGCGGTCGAAGTCGTGAACCTGCGGGTGAGAGCGGAAGGCCCCGAACCCCGCGTGCCCCTTCCTGAGATCGACCCCGGCCGTGGCGCAGACGCGGCGCGTACGGGGAGCCGTCGCGTGGTCTTCGAAGGCGAGGACATCGACTGCCCGGTCTTCGCTCGTGACGGGCTCGGCGCGGGCGACCACGTTGACGGTCCGTCCGTCGTCGAGGGCGCCGAGGAGACCTGCTTTCTCCTCCCCGGCCAGGCGGCCGAGGTCGACTCCATTGGCAGCCTGCTCATCTGCGACCGCCCGTGAGCGGCGCTCCGTGGGAGCGACGCGAGAGGAGCCGTCTTAGGGCTCCTAAGACGGCGACGGTGGTGGTCCCGAGGACCTTGCGCAGGACACACCAGCCCAGCAGGAGTTGACGTGGACCCGGTGACGCTCGAGGTGACCCGCAACGCTCTGGCCAGCATCGCCGAGGAGACCGGTGCCGCGCTGCGGCGTACCGCCTACTCGCCCAATATCAAGGAGCGGGTCGACTGCTCGACAGCGCTCTTCGACCCCGACGGGCACATGGTCGCCCAGGCCGAGCACATCCCCGTGCATCTCGGTTCGATGCCGGCATCGGTGTCCGCTGCGATCGATGCCTTCGGTGACCTGGCTGCAGGCGATCAGGTGCTCGTCTCCGATCCGTACGCGGGGGGGACGCACCTGCCGGATTGGACCATGGTCGCCCCGGTCTGGCAGGAGGGCCGCTTCCTCGGCTTCGTCGCAACCCGCGCCCACCATGCCGACGTGGGGGGGTCCGCGCCGGGGAGCATGCCGGCCGGAGCGACGGAGATCTTCGCCGAAGGGTTGCGCATCCCGCCGATACGGCTGTTCCGCGACGGACGGGAGGATCCTGACCTCGTGGCGCTCCTCACCGCCAACAGCCGCACGCCCCGGGAGCGCCGAGGTGACCTCCGCGCGCAGGCGGGCGCGAACAACCTCGCGTACCGCCGCGTCGTCGAGCTCTCCACGCGGCTCGGGCCCGAGTTGCTCCTCGAATCCATGGCCGCCACCCAGGACCACGCCGAGCGGGCGGTGCGCGCAGCGCTCGAGGACGTTCCCGACGGAACGTACCGCTTCGCCGATGTGCTGGACGACGACGGCGTCTCCGACGAAGACATCGAGATAGAGGTGGCCGTGACGATCCGTGGCGATCACATGACCATCGACTTCGGTGGCAGTGCTCCTCAGACCGAGGGGAGCGTGAATGCGCCGTTTGCCGTGACCCTTTCCTGCTGCTACTTCGCGTTGCGAGCGGTGATCGCGCCCGACGCGGCCGCCAACGCCGGGACGTACCGCCCGCTCGAGGTCCATGCCCCGGAAGGCAGCGTCGTCCACCCCCGTCCGCCTGCGGCGGTTGCGGCCGGCAACGTCGAAACCTCCCAGCGCATCGTCGACGTGCTGCTCGGCGCTCTCGCCCAGGCTGTGCCCGACCGGGTCCCGGCTGCCTCGCAGGGAACCATGAACAACACCCTGCTCGGAGGTCCCAGTCCAGATGCGGGACGGGCCGAAGGCCCGGGCGGGTGGGGAGATGCCGGAGAAGCGTTCGCCTACTACGAAACGGTCGCCGGCGGGCAGGGCGCACGCCCCGACCGGGACGGCATGAGCGGCGTTCAGACGCACATGACGAACACACGCAACACCCCGGTCGAGGCCTTCGAGATCGCCTACCCGCTGCGGGTCGTCGAGTACCGGCTCCGGGACGGGTCCGGCGGTGAGGGCCGCTACCGCGGTGGCGACGGCATCCGCCGCAGCCTCGAGATCCTGGGCGAGCGATCTACTCTCTCGCTGCTCACCGAGCGGCGGCGACACAGCCCCTGGGGGTTGGAGGGCGGCAAAGACGGGGCGCGCGGTCGAAACCTCCTCATCCGAGACGGTGAAGAGCGGGAGCTACCTGCGAAGACGACCCTCACGCTGCG
>JALYGD010000397.1 GCA_030777265.1 Actinomycetota bacterium
GGAGAGCAGCAGCATGCGCTTGAAAGAGTTCGTGAGCATCCGCGCCACTGTCGGGGGGATGACGAGGGCGGCGGCGATGAGTGTGACACCGAGCACCCTCATGGTCACCAGCACGGAGGCTGCGAGCGCGAACATGAGCAGCGCGTCGACCCTGCCCGTTCTGACGCCCGAAACGTCAGCGACCTCCGGGTCGAAGCTGGTGAACAGCAGGGGCCGGTAGGCGAAGAAGACGATCGCGGCAGCTATCGAGGTCACGAAACCGACGGCGAGGACGTCGCTGTCTCCGACGCCGAGGATGCTGCCGAACAGGGCAGCGTCGAAGTTGCGTCCAGCGTGGCCGAACAGGGCGAACAACGCCAGGCCGAGGGCGAACGACGCGGTGGTCACAACGCCGATGGCGGCGTCGGCCCCGATGATGCGGCGACGCGAGACCCGGTTGATCATGAGCGCCGAGGCTAGTCCCCACGCTCCAGCCCCGAGGAAGTAGTTCACACCGGTCAGGACGCTGGCGGCGAAGCCACCGAAGACGGCGTGGGAAAGCCCGTGACCGATGTAGCTCATGCCGCGCAGCACGACGTAGACACCCACCAGGCCGCAGAGCGCCCCCGCGAGCGTGGCCACCATCAGGCCGTTCACGAAGAACTCGAACTGGAAAGGGTGGAGCAGCTGGTCGATCACCTGCGACTCTCCCCGGCTGCACGTGGCCGCACCCTGGCCTGCTCGACGATGACGGGCATGCCGCCGTGTTCGAGCACCTCCATCCTGGCACCGTAGGTGCGTTCGAGGATGCGGGCGGTCAGCACCTGGCTCGGTGGCCCGCTGCCCAGAACCCGCCGGTTGAGACAGACGAGCTGCGGCAGGTGGGCGGCGATGCCGTTGAGGTCGTGGGTCGTGAGAAGGATCGCCAGTCCATCGCGGTTGAGGTCGTCGAGCAGGTGCAGGATCTCGTGGCGCGTGCGGACGTCAACTCCGGAGGTCGGCTCGTCGAGCAGCAGCAGGTGCGGGCGGCGCAGGAGCGCGCGGGCGATGAAGACCCGCTGCTGCTGGCCTCCGGAAAGCTCCCGGATGTGCCTCCCCGCCAGTCCGGCGATCCCAAGCCGCTCGAGGACACCAGCCACCTCCCATCGTTCCTCTCGGCTCGCCCACGGCAAGATGCGGCCGGATGTGCGGGCCATGAGCACACACTCCGCAACCGTGACCGGGAAGCTCCAGTCGACTGTCTCCACCTGAGGCACGTAGCCCAGCGCGAGGCCCGGCCGCAGGTGCACGCAGCCAGCGACCGGTTGCACCGTGCCGAGGATCACCCGCAGCAGGGTCGTCTTGCCCGACCCCGACGGTCCGACCACCCCGATGAAGTCACCCGCTCCCACGTTCAGGTCGACGGCCACGACGACAGGCGACACCCCGTAGCGGCAGGTGACCGCCTCGAGGCGGACCAGTTCGCCGTCGTCCGCGCTCACGGGACCACCTCCGTCGCCGTCTTGGGAAACCTAAGACGGCTCCTCTCGCGTCGCTCCTGCGGCGCGCCGCTCACTGCGCGTAGCGGGCCGTGTCGGGGAGGCTCGGGATCTCGAGGGCGCGCACCGCGCTGGCGTCGCCGCCCAGCGCCTCGGTGATCGTGGCGTAGTCGAAGCGCATCAACCCGAGCCAGGAATGCTCTGGATCGCCCGGATCACCCGGCAGGTCGTCGTCGCGCAGCACGTCGACGTAGCGCACCCCGGTCTCCTTGCCGATCTGTTCCAGGACGGGGCTGGGGAAGACCTCCGATCCGAATATGGCCGGGACGTGTTCTCGTCTGACCTGCTCGATGAGTTTGGCCACCTCTTGCGGCGTGGGCTCCTCGAAGTTCGCCGGCTGGATTGCGCCTATCACCTCGAAGCCGTAGTCCTTGGCGAAGTAGGCGAACGAGTCGTGGTAGGTGAGCAGTTTGCGGTTTGCGGCCGGGATGGTGGAGAACGCTTGCCGCATCGCCGAGTCGAGCTGGTCGACGAGTTGCGCGAACTGCTCGTAGTTTCGCTGGTAGTAGTCGGCATTCGCCGGATCCCGCTTACTCAAGTCGTCCTTCAGCACCTCGGCATAACGGCGGGCGAGTGGCGGATCGGTCCACAGGTGCGGATTGGGCTTGCCCTCCTCCCTCGGAAAGGAGAAGTCGTAGACGTACGCCGGCTCGGGGAGCACAGCCGAACCCAACTCGACGATCTCAGCGCCGGCCCGGAGGTTCTGCTCCGCGAGCGCCCTCGTGGGTGCTTCCAGGCCGAGCCCGTTCATGTAGAGAACGTCGCTGGTCGAGAGCAGCCCCGCCACACTCGGCTTGGGTTCGAAGGTGTGGGAATCCGTACCTTCGGGGACGATGCCGGTGATGTCCGCCCGGTCGCCGGCGATGGTGGCGGCGAGACTGGTGATCGGCGACACGGTGGTAGCGATTTTCAGCCGGCCCCGCCCCCCAGGGGCGCTGGGCTCCGCCAAGCCCGAAGCCCCGCAGGCGGCGAGTAGCGCCCACGCCACGCCGACCGTCACGATACGGCGCACAGCCCCGCCCGCTTCGACGACCACGCGCCGCTCACCCTGCAGCCTTTTTGCGAAGAGTTCGCAGTTCAGCGTAGGAGTACTGCGAAGGGCTCGCAAGACCGGACGAGGGACGGGCGACTGCGGGCGGACGAGGCGAGTTGCCTCGTCGTTCAATCGTCGCTGAGGAGCGCCAGTTCCTCGCTGCGCAGCTTCGCCGCTTCGATGGCGTTCAAGAACGCGGCGCGCACGCGTGCCTGCTCGAGCTGACGGATGGCGGCGATGGTCGTCCCACCCGGAGAGGTGACCATCTCCCGGAGCTCTACGGGATGGCGGCCGGTGTCGCGGAGCATTTTGGCCGATCCGACCATGGTCTGCACGATGAGCTCGGTTCCGACGTCGCGCGGAAGTCCGAGGAGGATGCCCGCGTCGATCATGGCCTCCGCCAGTAGGAAGAAGTAGGCCGGCCCGGAGCCGCTCAACGCCGTCACGCTGTCGAGGTGCTCCTCGGGCAGTCGCAGAACCCTGCCGACATGGCCGAGGATCTCCTCGGCGATCTCGAGGTCGGCCTCCCTCGCGTGAGCCCCGGGCGAGACCACGCTCATGGCCTCGTCGACCTGCACCGGCACGTTGCTCATGACCCGCACCACGGGCATCTCACGGCCGATGACAGCTTCGATCCGCCCGGTCGGGACCCCCGCCACGACGCTGATGACCGTCTGCCCGGCGCGGAAGGCAGCAGCGTCCTCCTTGAGCAGCGCGCCCAACGACTGCGGTTTCACCGCGAGGACCACCACGTCTGCGCCTCGCATCGCCGCCTGGTTGTCGGTGGTGGCGGAAACGCTGTAGGCGCGGGTCAACTCCGAGCAGCGCACGCTGCGGCGGACGGTGCAGACGACCTGGCCTGGCTCGATCCACCCGGAACGCAACAGCCCCGACAGCAGTGCCTCGCCCATGCGCCCCGTGCCGACGATGGCGAGGGTGCCGTCCACTCACTGCCTCTCGTTCTGTTCGTGGCTTGGCAGTATCGGCCTCAGCTCGCCACAGTGCGACCTCCGGTCCGCGCAACGGGCCGCAGCCTTCGCCACATCCTCCTTGATGATTTGCAGAGCATCGTCTGCTAGGTATAGCATCTATGCGATGGATGGGCTGGAAGAGCAGCAGCTGCCACCGTTCCCGGGCTTCCGAGAGATGGCCGAGCGTCGGCGGCGGGTCATCGGCCAGCTGGTGGCGGCGCGGCACGAGCAGGGCCTGTCGCAGACCGTCGTGGCCGCTCGGATGGGAACGTCACAGTCGGTGGTAGCCCGGGTGGAGTCGGGTGACAACGACGTGCGGCTGTCGACGTTGGAGCGCTACGCCGCCGCTCTCGGGCTCACGCTCGACTGGGACCTGAGGGCCGAGTACAGGAGGTAGCCGTGAGCGGAGCTCCGGCAGGAGCGACGCGAGAGGAGCCGTCTTAGGTCTCCTAAGACGGCGACGGTGGTGGTCCAGTGGGGGACGTTCGCGGCTCGTGGCCGCCCCATCCGCCCGAACCCCCCGAGATCCCGCCCCCCTGGACGCCCGACCAACCGCCGGGGACACCTTGGCAGCCCCGTCCGCACCCATCACCCCCGCACGTCCCCCTGGTTCCGGTGCCGGAGGACTCTCGCCACGAGAGGGGGCTGCTGCTCGGCGGGCTCCTGAAACGGCGGATCGTCCTGGTCACCGGACCGTTGACCGAGGAACTCGCCACCGCGGCCGCCGCGCAGGTCATGACACTCGACGCCGAGGACGACGAGCCCCTGCAACTGCACATCGCCAGCCCCTACGGGGACCTCGGCGCCGCTCTCATGCTCGCCGACACGGTCGGCCTCGCGACGGCACCTATCACCGCCTTCTGTCGTGGCGCCCTCGGCGGGCCCGCACTGGCCCCCTTCGCCGCGGCACCCAGACGCATCGCCTCACCGCACGCCACCTTCAGGATGAGCGAGCCGCACACCAGTCTCAGCGGACGAGCCGACGAGATCGCCGCTCACGCGGCAGCGATCCGCCAACAGCTCACCCATCTGCACGCCCAACTGGCCCTGGCCACCGGCCAGGCTCCCGAGAGGATCGCCGCGGAGATGGAGAAGGGTCGGTTGCTCACCGCCGACGAGGCGCGAGACTACGGCCTCGTCCACGAGATAGCAGGGGGCGGCAAGAGGGCAAGGCCTCCCGCGACCGACGCCTAGCAGCGGCACCCGAAGACGCCGGTGACCGAATTGCTGCCGTGCCCCGAGTGCTAGCAGGGTTCGCAGTTGGCGTCGTTGCTCGAATGCGCCTGAAGGTTGCCGCCGATGATGGCACCTTGGACGTCGAGGACGACGTTGCCGTCCTCGTCCCGAATGAGGATGTCGGCTCGGTCGTTGTCGATCCCGGGTTCGCCGGCATCGACGAAGGTGAACTCCAGTGTGGCCCCCGCCACTCCGTTGAGCGTGCCGGTGGCGGTGCCGGTGATCGTGTCGAAGCACGCGGACGGCTGTTCCGGGTCGACCCCCGGCTGGTTGCTGCAGGTCACGCTCAACAATCGGGTGGCATGGAAATGGTTGGAGGTGCCGTCCCAGTTCACTTCGATCGTCGTGTTTCCGGGGCCGAACGTGCCGTTGCAGTTGACACGTCCCAGGCCGTACGTGACACCGCGAGGATCGTCACCGAACTCCAGCTTGCCGCCGCCGGTCATCCAGCCCGGGCACAGATCCTCCGGCGGCGGGTAGGTCTGGGCATAGGCGGGGCTGGCGAAGGTCTGCAGCACCGGTGCGGCCCACACCAGACCGCCCCCGATGGCGCCCCGCCTCATGAGGTCGCGCCGGGTCAGCCCGCGCTCGGCAACGTGCTCGTCCTGTCCCATCGGTAGCTCCTGGCTGGTCAGGCTCGGGTCGGGTGACCTGTGCCCTGTCCGTGCGGGCAGGGTAAATTCGACCTCAATGTGCTGCGTACGTCATCGGCGGCGTCTTTCCACCGCCCTTTACCTAGCGAAATGCGAGGTATTGAGTTTTTCGGGCAGCACGGGCAGCACCCTCTGGTCCCCTTCGGGCGCTGGAGCTTGACTTCCTCGTAGCCTCGATAGGCATTGTTCCGACAGCCGAGCAACGGGGCCATCGCAGTTGCGCTATGTCCGACGGCCGGCCACGGCGCGGACGAAGAAGACGAGGTTTGCCGGCCGCTCCGCCAGCCGGCGCATGAAGTACGGGTACCACTCCGACCCGAACGGGACGTAGACCCGGAGGCGATACCCGTCGGTGACAAGCTCGCGCTGGAGGGCCTCGCCCACCCCGTACAGCATCTGGAACTCGAACTCTCGGGGTCCGCGCCCGTACCGTCTGGCGAGACTCTTCGCGTGATGCACCAACCGCTTGTCGTGAGTGGCGATGCGTGGGTAGATCCCGCCACGCAGGAGCGTCTGACTGAGTTGAGCGTAGGCGGCGTCGACCTCGGCTCTCTTCTGGTAAGCGACTTCGGGCGGCTCGGCGTACGCGCCCTTGCACAAGCGCAGCGAGGCTCCAGCGGCGGAGAGCTTCGAGACGTCGTCGGGCGTGCGGTAGAGGTAGCTCTGCACGGCGCAACCGACGTTGCCGTGCCCAAGCCCTCGCAGGGCCAGCACGAGATCCACCGTGGCCTGGGTGTGGCTCGAGTCTTCCATGTCCAATGTGACATCGGAACCCAGGGCCGCGGCAGCGGCGCAGACGTCGGCCACGAGTTCACGGCAGAGGTCCGGGTCGACGTCGAGTCCGAGTTGGGTGAGTTTCACGGAGATCGAGCCTTCGATGCCCGCGGCGGCCATCCTCGTGAGCGTCTCGCGGTACGTCTCCGCTGCGGCGTGCGCGATGCTCGGCTCGAGCACCGCCTCGCCGAGCGCATCGAGGCTTACGGACGCGCCACGCGAATTGAGCCGGCGAGCCACAGCCAGGGCATCATCGAGGGTCTCGCCGGCAACGAATCGCATCGCCACGGCCCGCGTCCACGGCAACAGGGATGCCGTCCGCTGGAGCAGTCGGCTGTTGGACCCGGCGATGAGCGCCCGGCGCAGCACGCGGCATCTCCTCGGCCGGAGGCGTTTCGAGGATAGCGTGGACGGCCGCAGGCTCCGGTGGCAGGCAGAGACCGACGAGCGGACGAGCCAACCAACCTGCCCGGGTCGGCCAGGCCGACAAGACCGCCACTGGCTCAGGATGAGGAGAGCGGATTCGGCGGCAGGCCCACCTGCTCCCGCCACCGCTGCTCGACCTCCACGTAGCCGGCAAAGCCGCGGCGAAGCACGGTGAAATACACTTCGTCGGCGACCGTGAGGACTACACCGAGCAGACGATCGAAGCCGTCGGCGTCGAGGACGGCGAGAGGCACCTGACCGGTCAGCAGCACATCACCCGCCTCGTCCAGGGCAAAGTGGACCGCTCGGGCGTACTGGTTGCGCTCCAGGAGGAAGCGGTAGACCTCAGCATGGCCCTCGTCGAGAGCGCCGCACAAGAGGGCACGGACGTGCAGCGACCGGTCAGCGAGGCGGAGCACAACGGGAAGAGTTCGCTTCCTCTCGCCTGAGAGCGCCGTCATCCAGATGTCGGGGGATACCTCGTCCGCGGCCAAACCGGCTTCAGCAAGACCCTCGAGGACGACGCGTCGCCCCGCGTCCCGCTCACTGGCGCCCACGACCGGCCTTCACGTCGCTTCACCCGCGGTCTTCACGCGCTGACACCTTCCGCGGAACCTCGCCTCTGGGCGACCTCCTCGTAGACGGCGAGGAGCCCTTCCACCGTTCTCTCCCACGAGGCGCGCGACGCGCTTTGGAGTGCCGAAGCCCTCGCGCGCGCGTATCGCGCCGGGCACTTGAGATAGTCGAGGACGACGGCGGCGTAATCGGCGGGGTCGTGGCCGGCGACGAGCGTTCCCCCGCCGCCGCCACCGACGACGGCGCGCAGCCCCCCGACATCGGCAGCGACCACGGGAGTTGCGCACGCCTGCGCCTCGAGGGCGACGAGCCCGAAGCTCTCGCTGCGGCTCGGCACGAGAACCACAACAGCCGCCCGGTAGAGGTCGGCGAGCTCGCGCTGTGGACGAGCCGGCCCGACTGCGACGCCGTCGGCGACTCCCAGCCCACCGGCCAGGGCCCGCAGCTCATCTGGACCACATTGGCCTGCGCTGCTCCCTGACACTCCGCCGACCACGAGCAGACGCGCATCGGGTACTTCCAGGCGAACGTGGGCGAGGGTCCGCACTGCGACATCGGGCGACTTCAAGGGCTGGAGGCGTCCGACGAAGAGCAGCAGGGGCCCGTCCCCCGGCGGTGCGTC
>JALYGD010000398.1 GCA_030777265.1 Actinomycetota bacterium
GGTCCTGCGCAATCCAGGCGTCGACCCCCCCGTTCTGCAGCCCGATCGCGTTCAGCATGCCTGATGGTGTCTCGGCCATACGGGGAGTGGGTAGCCCCTCACGGGGCTCCAGCGTGAGTGACTTCACGATCACCGCACCGAGTTCGTCGACATCGTAGAAGCGGTCGACCTCACGACCGCTGGCGAAGCAGCCGGAGGCGCTCAGCACCGGGTTCTTCAGACGAATACCAGCGAGGTCCACCGCAAGGTCGACCTCATGGTCCGGCGGCGTGTCCCCCTCCGGCGTACGGATGCCGGTGACGTGCTTCACCTGGGACGCTCCCCAACCGGCGCCCCTCCGGGACGGGGCGCAGGCCCGGGCGGGTGGGGAGATGCGTGCCGCGCTGCATCTGGCCCGCCCGACCCGGACCCTTGGGGGCCCTCCCGCCCCAGCGCGGGCATCGCCACGAACTCCGACTGCGACGGTGCTGAAACCCAGCGGCTGCGCTCCCAGGCGATGTGTGCACTGTTCAGTACCGGACCGTCGATGCATGAGCGCCGCATGTGCACCTGCCCGTCGTCGCTTCGGACTGGCACAACGCAGGTCCAGCACACGCCGATCCCGCACGCCATGTGCTCTTCGACTGCAACGTGGCAGGGCAGTTGGCGCATGGCAGCGCGGTGCGCCACGGCCCGCAACATCGGCATGGGACCGCACGCATAGACGAGACCGCTGCGGCAGTCATCGACGACCTCGTCGAAAACGTCGGTCACCCGCCCGCGCTTGCCGAAGGTCCCGTCTTCGGTCGTGAACCTCGCACTGGCACTCATGCGCTTGGCCTCGATGGGATTGAAAATCCGCTCGCCCGTGGCGGCCCCGATGATCATGTCGACCCGCTGAGCGCGGCGTTGCAGCAGTTCGGCGAGGAAGAACAGGGCCGCAGCTCCGTATCCGCCGCCGATGAGCAGGCACGACGTGCGCTGCTCCGGCAGCGGGAAGGCGGCCCCGAGAGGACCCACGAGGTCGAGCGTGTCATTGGGACCCTGTTCGCCGAGCCAGCTCGTGCCGGGCCCGTGCGCATCGAAGACGAACTGGACGGTGCCTCCCCAGCCGCCGTGCCGGGAAGTCCGGTATATGGAGAAAGGGCGGCGTAGCAGCGAGGCTCTCGTCTCGACTCCGACGTTCACGAACTGGCCGGGCTCGGCCCGTTCGGCTATCTCCGGAGCGGCGGCGATGAGTGACAGGTAGGAGCCTTCGCGGCGACGGTCGATGATCGGGCAGAGCACCCGCAACGAGCCGGCGCCGGGTCTCCCCATGACGACCCGGCCGCCGCTGCGGGGTAACACGGTCACGACGAGGCCGAGGAGGAGGAGGAGGAGGGGGAGATTGGGATCGGGTGGACATCGCCAGTCACGCGCCGGTGGTACTCCTGCAGCGACCCCACCTCCAGCCGACCATGCTGGAGCGACTCGATGCCCTGAATTGCTGCCAGGATCCCCGACATCGTCGTGATGCAGGGCACGCCGTGGGCCACGGCTGACGTGCGGATCAGATAGCCATCGCTGCGAGGACCGCGTCCGAAAGGCGTGTTGAGCACGAGGTCGACCCGCCCGCCGGCAATGAGGTCGACGACGTGAGGCTCGCCGGTGGGCCCGTCGGATACCTTCGCCACGAACGCCGCTGGGACGCCCGCCCGTTGCAGAACCTCAGCCGTGCCCTCGGTCGCGAGGATGTCGAAGCCGAGGTCGACGAGCCTTTTCACCGGAAACACGATTGCGCGTTTGTCGCGGTTCGCGACCGACACGAACACCGTGCCGCGGGTGGGCAGCACCATCTTGCCCGTCCCCGCCTGAGACTTCGCGAAGGCCGCGCCGAAGCTGGTGTCGATACCCATCACTTCTCCGGTGGAGCGCATCTCGGGACCAAGCACGGAGTCCACCTCGGGGAAGCGGTCGAACGGCAGCACAGCCTCCTTCACCGCCACGTGGTCGAGCCGCAAACCCGTCGTCGCGTCGACGGCCGGGAGCAGAGGAGGCTCGGGGTGGGTGGGGTCCTGTGATGGTGAGCGAAGGTCGGCGATCCGGTCGCCGATCATGACCCGGGCCGCCACCTTCGCGAGTGGCACTCCCGTGGCCTTCGAGATGAACGGGACGGTCCGTGATGCCCGAGGGTTCGCCTCGATGACGAAGAGGACGTCGTCCTTGAACGCGAGCTGCACGTTCAGGAAGCCTTGAACACCGAGAGCACGCGCAATCGCCTCGACGTAGCTGCGCACCGTAGCGAGGTGGCCCTTACCGAGGGTGTACGGGGGGATCACACAGGCCGAGTCCCCCGAGTGGATCCCGGCCTCCTCGATGTGCTCGAGCACTCCCCCGACGTAGAGCTCCTCCCCGTCGTAGACGGCGTCGACGTCGATCTCGATGGCGTCCTCGAG
>JALYGD010000399.1 GCA_030777265.1 Actinomycetota bacterium
CACCTCGAACAGACGGCGCATGACTCGGGTGTCGGCCGGTACATAGAGCGCCTCCAACAGCCGATCGTTGAGTCGTCGGACCCGTGCCCCGAGGAGCTGCAGCAGGATCTCCGTGACCGAAGGGTGACGCCGTCGCAGCTCGGTGAAGGTGGGCTCGTCGATCACCAGAGTCTCGGTGGCCTCGAGGGCGACGACCGTCGCGCTGCGAACGGCATCGGGGGAGAGGAGGGCCATCTCGCCGAAGACGTCTCCGGGGACGAACAGCTCCAGCGTCGCTACGTCACCCGCTGGTGTGGTGACCCGCATGCAGACCCGTCCCTTGGCCAGCAGGTGCATGCCGCCGGCCGGGTCGCCTTCATGGAACAGCACCTCACGGGCGGCGAAGCGTCGGCGTCTGGCGCTCGACAGAACCTGGCGAGCGGCCTCATCGGACAAACCTCGGAGGAGCCGCCACTCCACAACCACACCATACGCGTCGCTCGATCCGTACCGGCCAGTGTGCCGCCCGTCACGTCCGCGGCGTCACCGGAGGCATGGTCGGCGCATCGACATCACCGCATACTCCGACAGAGAGCGCGGGGACGACCCCGCCCACGAAAGGAGCGTGTGATGCGCAACAACCGACGCACCCTGGCCCGCGACCTTCGGGTGGACGTCGCCGAGCAGGCCTTCGCCGAAGTGCACCCCGAACACGTCAACAACGGGGACGAGAACCGCTACCCCAACAAGATCGGCAGCTATAGCAAGGGACTGCCCCACGAGGACAACACGGCGTCGGCCACCTTCGGCGAAGTCGACCTCGACGCCTACGCCACTCTCACGAGGGCGCTCACGACCGGAAAGGCCGCCGACTTCGAGTCGATCATGCTGGCGGGACCCACAAAACTCGTGAACCCCCAGGCGGGGCTGGCCTTCGACCTCGAAGGCGTCGACGCCCAGGCCGTGACCATGCCGCCTGCGCCCCGTCTCGACAGCCCGGAGGCCGCAGGCGAGATCGTGGAGCTCTACTGGATGGCGCTGGCTCGGGACATCTCCTTCACCGAGTACGCCACCAACTCCACGGTCGCCGATGCCATCACCGAGCTCAACAACATGCCCGGCTTCTCGGCCCGTCCCGTGACCGTCGACAACGTCTTCCGCGGCGTCACCCCTGGTGACCGACGGGGCCCGTACGTCTCGCAGTTCCTCCTCCACCCCGTGCAGTACGGCACCTTCCGTCTCACGCAGCGACAGGAGACCAAGAAGCCGAACACCGACTACTTGCTCACCGAGAGCGACTGGGTCGCGATCCAGAACGGGGCGATGCGGAACCCGAACCCGGCGGCCGACCGTGACTCCGAGCGGCGGTACATGAGAAACCTCCGCGACCTCACGCACCTGGTCCACTTCGACGCGCTGTACCAGCACTTCCTGAACGCCTGCCTGATCCTGCTGGACATGGATGCTCCGCTGGATCCCGGGAACCCCTACGTACTGTCGCGGACGCAGGAGGGCTTCGGCACCTTCGGCCCCCCGCACGTCCTGACCCTGGTCGGCGAGGTGGCCACCCGCGCACTCAAGGCGCAGTGGTACCAGAAGTGGTTCGTCCACCGCCGTCTGCGGCCTGAGGCCTACGGCGGCCTGGTGCACCTCACCAAGAACAACCCCGGGCGGTACCCCATCCCCGCCGACGTTCTCAGCTCACAGGCCCTGGCCGAGACCGAGGCCAAACTGGGCACCGGGATCTTCCTGCTGCCGCAGGCCTTTCCCGAGGGTTCGCCCACGCACCCGGCCTATGGCTCGGGCCACGCCACTGTGGCCGGTGCCTGCGCCACCGTCCTCAAGGCCTGGTTCGACGAGTCGTGGCCGGCGTTCCACAGGACCGCTCCCATGCCGCCCTCGGTGGCCGGTCCGGCCACCAGCCCCGAGCAGCGACGGGCGGTCGTGGCTGACCCCAACGGTACTGGTCTCGTCGCCTACACCGGCAAAGAAGCACTCACCGTGGGCGACGAGCTCAACAAGCTGTCCGGCAACATCGGGATGGCTCGCGATGCCGCCGGCGTGCACTGGCGCACCGACTGCACGCGGGCGGCCGAACTCGGCGAGCAAGTCGCCATCCGCCTCCTGCGGGAGCAGAAGGACACCTACAACGAAGACAGCTCCCTGGTGCTCACCAAGTTCAACGGCGACACCGTCACGATCTGACGGAAGGAGATCCCCGTGCAGAAGGCCATGGTCTGGACCGACTCCACATCGGCTGAGCCGGCGGTGGCGGAAGCCGCCGAGCTCAGCCGTGCCCACGGCGCCGAGCTGGTGGTGCTGCTCTTGCCTCCAAGAGATCTGAGCGCCGAGGAGGCGTCGTCGGCCATCGAGGTCGCCGAGGAGCTGGCTCGGACCTACGACGGCAAGCTCATCGTGGTTGACCGAGAGACCGTCCCCGACATCCACGAGGTGCTCGCTCCGGAGAGCGCGCCCGACGACGGAGACGGCGAGCCGAGCGTTCCCGCGGGCATGGCGGTGGTGGGGCCCGGTTCCAAGGATCCCGTCGGTGCTGCGATTCGAGCCGCCCAGGAGGAGAAGGCCGACGTCATGGTGCGGCCTCAGGTCGTCGACGGGGATGCGGACGGACTGGACTCGGGTCGCAGCGGCTCCACCCGCTCGGTGCCATCCGAGGCCGTGGTCTCCCCCCGCGGCTTCGGACCGAACGGTTCGGATTGCACTGGGCCGAGGTGTTCGATGACCCGGCGCGACGGCACGGACCGCCAGCAATCGGTTACCCGCCTGTATCTCCTCGAGAGCGCCGCCATCGACCTGATGCGCCGGTACAGCCTGCTGATGCTCCGGCTCGCGCTCGGAACGGTATTCGGCTGGTTCGGGGCCCTGAAGATCTTCGACGTCAGCCCCGTGGCCGACCTCGTGGCCACCAGCCTGTCGATGATGCCGCCACGGCTGGCGGTGACGGCCACCGGAGTAGTCGAGCTGGCCATCGGCCTGGGCCTGCTGACGGGCCGCTTTCCACGCCTGACCATGACGTTGTTCTTCGGGCTGATGATCGGCACCTTCCTATCCTTGGTGGCCCATCCCATGGTGGGGTTCCAGGACGGCAACCCGTTGCTCCTGTCGGTGATCGGCGAGTTCATCTTCAAGAACATCATCCTGATCACCGCCGGCTTCACGATCGTCGGCTCTATCCGCAAGAAGATGGAGCCGGCCGACGACACCACCGGGGTCGATAG
>JALYGD010000400.1 GCA_030777265.1 Actinomycetota bacterium
TCCTCTGCGACCTCCACCTCGGGACCGAAGGCCAGGCTTTCCCGCACCTGCTCTCGCTGCGCGGACATGGCCTCGTAGGCGCTCTCCACAAGCTCGGGGGGAAGCGCTGAATCCTGTTCGGTCGCGACTGCCAGGTCCCAGCCGTGCACCAGGAGATCGACGTAACGGTGCTCGAGGTAGCGCCGGGCCGGCACCGGTCCATACGAGACCTCGACGGACGAGTCGAGGTCCTCGAGAGGGGCCAGCACCCAACGCACTGCCTCGGCCGAGGCGTCGTAGGCCTCCACGGGGTCAGTACCCAGGAGATCTCCATCGAAGCGGTCACCCACCTCATCGATGGTCTTGCCGTCAAGAAGCTCAGTCGCCCACCAGTTCTCGCTGATGTTGTGATTCACCAGCGCCCGCACGTCCCATTCGTCGCACGGCGTGGGGTTGTTCCAGGCGTCCTCGGGAACACCGGCGACGAGTTCACCGAAGAAGTCGAGCGCGCGGCTGTGGAGTTCGCGCACGTCCATAGCGGCCTCCCAAGTCCTCGTGACAATGACATCGAAGGTAGGGCTGTTCAGGTGAAAACGCCGTCCGCGCCGGATCCGTCTGGGCGATTCACCCCCAAGTAAAAGCGAGGCGACGCACCTACGCTTTCCACTCCAGTAGTGAGGTAACGCCCCAGGCTAGGGGACAGCATCGAGATGGGCGCGACGTGCGCCTCGAGAAGGTGTTCATCCCGCCTGCCGAGACCCGACCCCCAGGAGGTTGCGGGCGTGCGCGAAGAGGTCCTCGCCATCGCGCGCGACCTGCATCGGCTGCGCCTCGTCGAGGGCACCGCCGGCAACGTCTCGGCCCGCTTGAGTGACGAAACCGTCTGTGTCACTCCGAGCGGTCTGTCCTACGACGAGATGACGGTCGATGACCTCGTCGTCGTCGATGTCACCGGGGCTGTCGTCAACGGGAGGCGCCCGCCGAGTTCCGAGCTCGCGCTCCATCTTGCGTGCTACCGCACCTTCCCCGAGGTCGGGGGAGTCGTACACAGCCACCCGGCTGAGGCCTCGGCGTTTGCGGCGGCGAGACGCCCCATCCCGGTGCCGGTGGACGAGTTCGCGCTCCACGTCGGCGGCGAGGTTCCCGTAGCCGCGTACGCGCCCAGCGGGTCCCTGGACCTCGGACGACAGGCCGCGGCCGTGCTTGCAAAGGTAGGAGCAGCCTTGCTCGCAAACCACGGTCTTGTCGCGGTCGGTTCCGGGCCGCATGATGCCCTCCACGTCAGCGCGCTCGTCGAACGGGCGGCTCGGATCGTACGGGTTGCACTCGAACTCGGAGGGCTCACAGCGGTGCCAGCTGACGTGCTAGCCGATTTCGCTCGCTCATATCGCCAGCGCCGGGCTCAGTGGCGGCACATCACTCAGGTGCCGATGGACAAGCCGAATCGTGAGCTCGAGTACTGAGACTTGGCACCTCCGTTTCACGGCTCCTTCGATCCACACGACCTACCGGGTCGCTCCCAGAGTCGAAGCGGAGTCAATGCGCCGCAGTTCGGCGTGGAGGTGATGCGTCTCCGGGGTGTCGGCATACGCCATCCAGAGGTCGTAGCGCAGCATGTCGTCGTCGAGTTCAAAGCGGCGACGCAGCGAGCGCACCCGTTTCGCGGTTCGCGACAGGCCGATGGCCGCGGCGCGAACATCGAGCGTCCGCCCGTCGAAGGGGCCTTCGTAGACCTCGACGATGCCCGTGGGCTGGGCGATGAGGAACTCGGCTCGTCCCGCGCCGCCCGGGCGGAGGAAGCCGCTCTCCGTGTGCAGCGGGCGACCATCGTCGACGGTGCGCGTGCCCTGACCGTAGGCGAGGAAGGGTTTGCCGACGTGGTCGAACGCCACCCGTTCGAGGTAGTGGAAGGACCTGATGGTCGGGTAGTGCCCCTCGCCGGCCCCCTCCCAGACTCCGAGGAAGGCTCTCAACTCTTCGAGGTCGGGATGGAGCCGGGGCGGGCCGCAGGCCCGGGCGGGGGGGGAGATCTCGGGCAATGGGTGCATCTCAGAGCGGTAGCTCGTCGTCGAGTCGACGGTCCCAGGCGTCGATCGCTGCGGCCCAGCCACTCTCGGGATCGTCCACCGCCAGGCGAAGGTTCCACCCGACCTGGCCCCGGCTGCCCTCGAGGACATACCAGCGCAAGTGAGTGAGGGCGTCGCCGAGGGCGTCTGGATGAGCGGGGAATGGCAGTCCCGTCGCTGCGTGGGCGACCCACCAGGCGGCGGAGCGCCCTGCCGCCATCCCGGCTCGACGCCCGAAGGCACCTCCCGACGCGGCCGTCCAGGCCAGACGGGCGAGCGCGTCGGCGAGTCCGATCGGTGCCAGCCGAGTCGAGCCTCCGAGCAGCGTGACCGCGGCAGCCTCGGCGTCCCCGGCAACGACCACGACGCGACAGCCCCCGTTCGACTGCTCGGCCCAATTCGCTCCGAGGTCGCCGAGTGCGCGCGAGAGCCCGGGCAGTCGGGCCGGGAGGGCGGGCTCGGCGTCGGCCGGGTGGAAGGGCGTGTCCGCTGGGGGCGGGCCACCCTCGGATAGGTCGTGCGAGCGGTAGACGGGAAGTGGGTAGACGGGCTCCCACGGCTGGAGGACGAGCGGCAGACCGAACTCGTCGGGCCGGGCACGAGGATCGTCGCGGAGGTCCTCGCCGCGCAGCACCCGCTCCTGCGCGACCGTCGCCGAGATCCACGGCGCGGTGAGGTGGTCGGCGAGCTCGTCCCATCGATGGTGGGAGGCCGCCACCTCGGTTAGGGGCCCGAGCGCGAACCTCCCTGCCCCTGCCCGGCAGACCGAGGCCGCGTAGCGGCCGGGTCCTTCCAGGGCCAGCCGGTACTCCGCGAACTGTGCCACCGGCCACAGTTGCTTTCCGAGCTCGACCGCAGCTTCGCAGCGGTCTCGCAGCTTGACGAGCCCCGGCCAGTCACGCCGCTCGCACAGCCGGTCGACCTCGAGTAGCAGTTCGGCGGGATCGGCGCGATGAACGAGGTCATCGAGCGCGGACACCCGTCCGTGCTCTGTCGGCCGCAGCTCAGGCGCGAGATCGCGGGAAAGGTCGTATTCGCTCATTCCACCTCGAAGGGCCCTGCTTTCGAGGTTCCAGGCTACCGCCGGCTCGGTCAACCTCCGGTCTGCACCTACTCTGTAGGACAAGGACGACACGCCGCGCAGCGACGAGACGGATGTGCCCGGGAGGGGGCGAAGCCCCGGGAGGGCGGGCCATGCCATGACGGAGACACACGGTCACGACTACGGCGAGCTGCTCGTCATCCAGCATGCGGCGCACAGCGGGCCATCGGCGCTCGCGGAAGTACTCGACACCCGTGCTGGTCGGCGTCCCTGGCGCCTCGTCGACGTCAGCAGTGGCGCAGCCTACCCGAGCCTCGACCGGGTACGCGGCGCTGTCGTGCTGGGTGGAGCTATGGGGGTTCATGATGTTGCCGAGCACCCGTGGCTGGAGTACGAACTCGAGATTCTGCGTACCGCCAGCCGCGCCGGGATCCCGCTGTTCGGAATCTGCCTCGGGGCGCAACTTCTCGGCATGGTCTTCGCGGGGGAGGTGGCACCCCGCAAGAGCCCCGAGATCGCGTTCGTGCCGTTGACTCGTACGCAGGCCGGCGAGAAGGACCCGGTGTTCGCCGGCTGGCCGGATGGAGCGGCCGCCCTGTTCATGCATGACGATGAGGTCACCCGGCTGCCCCAGGGAGCCGTGGAGATGCTCGAGGGATCCGAGGGGCTAGCCGCCTGGCGGGCGCCCGACAGTTCCAGCTACGCGGTGCAGTTCCACCCGGAGGTGGAGGCCGCGCAGGTGGCGGCATGGTGTCGACGCGAAGACAAGCAGCCGCGATTCGCCGCGGCCGGGGTGGACCCCGCTGTGTTCGCTACGGAGGCGAGCCGTCGCAACCGCTTCCTGCGGGCGGTGGGGCTCAGTCTCCTAGGGCGCTGGATCGACCTGGTGGTGGGTCGAGACGACCCCGATCCCCAGCGTGGCAGAAGAGCGCGCACCCTGGGCTGACGCTGAGGGGCGAGAGGTCGACGGTCAGGTCAGAAGCGGCAGATCCGGGCCGGCGCTGCGTATGCTGGCCGCGGCAACGCCGCGCAGAAGATCGTTCATCGAACCGGAGCGCAACCCGCGCGCGTCGATGGTCACAAAGCGCCAACCAAGTTCGCGTAGGGCCGCGTCAAGCTCTGAGGCCACTTGGACGAGAGCGGCGAGATCTCCGACGGGCACCTCGACCCGAGCGATCTCGCCGTGATCTCGCACCCGCAGTTCGCGGAACCCGCGCATGCGCAGCCAGGATTCGGCGCGGGCGATGCGGGCGAGCCGCTCGGGAGTAACGGGCAGGCCATAGGCCACCCGTGAGGCCAGGCATGCCTGGGCAGGCTTGTCGGCCGTGGGAAGTCCTCGGGCATGGGATGCCGCGCGTACGTCCGTCTTCGTCAGGCCCGCGTCGGCGAGGGGGGTGAGCACGCCTCGCTCGCGGGCCGCGCGCTGGCCCGGCCGATGGTCCCCGAGATCATCGACGATCGTAGCCACGGCCACGGCTCCGTAGCGCTCCACGAGCGGTGCGAGCCGGTCGAACAATTCGGCCTTGCAGTGGTAGCAGCGGTTCGGCCCGTTCGCGACGTAGCCCGGGCGCTCTCCTTCCCGCGTCATGACCTCGACGTGGCGGGCCCCCAGCCGCCGGGCCAGGGCCTGCGCCGCTTCCCGCTCGGAGGGCGCCAGGCTCGGTGAGACCGCGGTGGCGGCGAGACACCGTCTCCCGAGCACCTCCAGTCCGACCGCGAGGAGGTAGGTGGAGTCGACCCCCCCGCTGAACGCGATGACGAGCCCGTCTCGGCGGGCAAGATCGCGGCGAAGGTCGTCCTCCTTCGCCACGACGTCGTTCGGGAGGGTGCTCATCCTCCGATACTGCCACGCGTACTGCCTCGTGGTGATCTTCGACATTTCGCCTGCCGAGGAGTAGGCGGGTGGCGGGTTCGGGTGCTCACGTGACGCTGTCTGCTCCTCCGGCGACCGCCGGAACGATGGAGACGACCTCGCCCTCCGCGACCTTCGTGTCCAGACCTTGCTGGAAGCGGACGTCCTCGTCCCGAACGAACACGTTCACGAAGCGGCGCAGGTTGCCCTCGTCGTCGAGCAGTCGCTCGGCGAACCCCGGGTAGCGAGCCTCCAGCGTCTCAATCGCACCGCGCACGTCGGTCGCCTCGATCTCCACCTCGGCGATGCCCGACGTGAGCTTCCGCAGCGGGCTGGGAATCCGGACGATGATGGGCATCACACGGCTCCATCCACAAGGTCAGCGACTTCTTCATCGAACGCATCGAGGGAGGGCTCTATCGTGATGGACGGCCCGAAGCGTCCGGCCAGCGCCTCAACCGTCTTCCAGCCCGTGCCGGTGACGAGCGCCACCACCTGCTCGTCCCGAGTGACGACCCCGCGGCGGGCGAGCTTGGCGAGGTTTGCGATGGTGACGCCTCCCGCGGTCTCGGCGAAGATGCCTTCGGTCTCGGCGAGTAGGCGGGTGCCTTCGATCACGTCGGCGTCGGTGACGTCCTCTATCGCCCCGCCGGTCTCGCGCACCGTGCGCACGGCGTAGTAGCCGTCGGCAGGGTTACCGATGGCAAGTGAGCGTGCGATCGTGTCCGGCTTGACGGGGCGAATGAAGTCCGCACCTGCTTTGAAGGCGGTGGCAACCGGTGCACAGCCCGCGGCCTGGGCACCGGAGATCCGAACCGGGTGCTCCTCGACGAGCCCGTATCGGACCAGCTCGCGGAAGGCCTTGTGGACCTTCGTGAGTTGCGAGCCGGACGCGATCGGCACGACGACGTGATCGGGCAGGCGCCAGCCGAGCTGCTCGGCGACTTCGAACCCCAGCGTCTTCGAGCCCTCGGCGTAGTAGGGCCGGAGGTTCACGTTCACGAACCCCCAGCCGCGGGTGTCGGCGACCTCTGCAGCGAGACGGTTGACGTCATCGTAAGTCCCCTTCACGGCCACGAGATTGGCACCGTAGACGGCCGAGGCAACGATCTTCGCCTGTTCGAGGTCGTGGGGGACGAGGACGTAGGCAGGAACGCCGGCCTTCGCGGCATGGGCGGCGACCGAGTTGGCGAGGTTGCCGGTCGAAGCACACGCGATGGTGTCGAGACCGAAGGCTCGGGCGGCGGCGAGGGCGACCGACACAACCCGATCCTTGAAGGAGCCGGTGGGGTTGCGGGTGTCGTCCTTGAGCCACAGCTCGCCGAGCCCGAGGCGCTGCGCAAGTCGTGGTGCGGGGACGAGAGGGGTGAAGCCAGAGCCGAGGTCGGTCGGCAGTGGCCCGCTCGTGATCACCGGAAGAAGCGGGGCATAGCGCCAGACGTTCGGCGGTCCGGCTGTGATGGTCGCGCGCGAGAGGGCGGCAGCGACCGTTTGGTCGTAGACCACCTCGAGCGGGCCGAAGCAGAAGCTGCAGACGTGAGTGGGACTGACGTCGGCAGCATGGCCGCACTCACGGCAGCGGAGGGCGGTGACGTTCGACCTCAGAGCGTCCAGGGCGTCGTCCTTCCGTTGCACAGTCGCCGGGACCGTTACCAAAACGGACCTCCCACGGTGGGGAGGTCCGGGACGGGCGCTGCGACGCGCCGGCCCATCGTTCCCCACGTGCGCGCCGTTGGGGCGTGCCGTGCAAGAGACCGGGTTTGGCACCGTTCCCGCCGCGTCTGCGGGAGGTTGCCGAGGCTTCGTCGGGCCCGAGCCCTCCACCTCTCCGGATGAGCTGCCCCGCTACTCTGCCCGCCCGCACACGCTTCGCGCAACCCGCCGCCTCCGTCCGCAGGTCGCGACGCCTGTCCCGCCTCCCTATGACACACCGGGGCGACGGGAGTGGTCGTGAGCGGCGCTCGGTAGGAGCGACGCGAGAGGAGTCGTCTTAGGTCTCCTAAGACGGCGACGGTGGTGGTGCTTGGACGTGCGCGACGTCACGCGGCTCCGCGGCGACCAGCGCGGCGTCTTCACCCTCAGTGCCCCGGGTGACCTCAGAGGCTTCTTTTGGCTCTGGGAGCGCCCACGGCACCGTCTTCGCCATGACGTGGAGCGCGACGACCTTCAGCGCCCCGAGGACCGGGATGATGAACAAGGCTCCGACGAGACCCCACAGGGTTCCTCCGAGGAGGATGGCCACCACGATCGTGAGAGGACTGAGATCGACGGCGCGCCCGTGCACGGCGGGGGTGACGACGTGGTTGTCGACCTGCTGGACGAGCGTCACGATCACGACGACGAGAACAGCCTGCCCGCCCCCGTCGCCGAGGGTGAGCGCGAGCACCACGGCCACCGCCCCCGCGATGAACGCCCCGATGGCCGGAACGAGGTTGAAGACGCCGGCGATGACGCCGACGAGCCCCCAGAAGGGTAGGCCGATCGCCCACATCCCGGCGGTCGTCGCCAGACCGACGAAGGCCGCGACGAGCAACTGCCCGCGGAAATAGCTGCCAACGGCGGCAAGGACGTCGTGGGCCACTCCGACGACCTCGTCGCGGCGGTCTGGAGGTATGAGCCGCCGCAGCCCCTCGCCGATGTCGGGCAGATCGTAGAGCAGG
>JALYGD010000401.1 GCA_030777265.1 Actinomycetota bacterium
GGTGTCGGTGGACGACGCCCGCCTCGCGCTGGAGCTCCTCAGGCGCGACTCCACCGACGTCGCAGCCCGCCTCGCCGAGCACTGGGACGTGGTGAGCCGTCCGACCACGACGAGTGCGGAACTGGCCCAGCTCGCAGCGGTGCCGGTGCCGATCGGGGGAGCCGCACGCGCACCGTTCGTCGCCCACACGGACCACGACCTCGTCCGCCTGGGCGCCCCGTGCCGATGACTGCCGCCATCCGGGCCCTTCCGGCGACGGCCCGGTCGATGGCCTGGGGCCCTTTCGCCGTCGCTTCGGGATCCGTCGCCGGCCTGGTCGTCGCCCAGCGTCCGTGGGAGGGCCAGCAGTTGAGCCTCGGGCTCGCCCGGCTCACCCTCGTCCTGGTCGCCATCGGAGCCGCCCTGGCGCTGGACGATGCGGCCGCGGACACCCTTGCCTGCACGCCCACTTCGCTCCTGTGGCGACGAGGAGTCCGGTTGGCGTTGGCGGCTGGCGCCGGCGCCGCCGTCACGGTCGTCGCCCTGTTCGCCGTCGGTGCCACCAGCGGCACCGGGGGGGTGCCACTCGACCGGCTCGTGGTCGAAGGGGCGGGCATCCTGCTCCTCGCCATGGCCCTCTCGACGGCGGTCGGCGGCGATCGGGGTGCGTTCCTCTTCGCCGTGGGAGTGCTTGGAGCCGTCATCGTCCAGCAGCGTTGGCCCGCCTGGTCACTGTTCCCGATGGCGCCCGGCGCACCGGTGTGGTCGCGGGCCGCTCTCGTTTGGGGGGTCGTCGCCGCGGTCAGCGCCGGCGCGCTCTTCGTCTTCTCGCTCGATCCGTGCTCTCGGCGGCCTTCACCTCGTATCGCCACGAGACCCAAGCGTCGAGCGTTGCCTACGACCCCGACGGAATCGTGAGTAGGGGATAGCGCTCGAGTACTTCGGTCCCCGGCTCTCACCTCCATGCAAGGCTTCCTGGCACCTGACCGTTCCTCAGAGCGTCACGTGCAGCCCAGCGATCCGACTGCTCCCGACGGCGGAAGACCAAAGGCCTTCGACGCGGGCGAAGGCGTCCCATGCCGCTCGTCGCTCGCTCTTCAGAGCGCGTCCTAATGGTGCCGGTCGGCGACAGTCGGGAAGGCTCCGCGAGGCACCCGATAACCGCCGGCGTAGTGGCGCTAGTCGAGCGCACAGTAACGCGCTCCGTAACGCGGGCCCGCGTCCCTGCGCGTGGAGCGATCGGTTCCCCGGTCGGTCAGCGGATCGCGCGGTATCGCCGCGGCTAAGCCGGCGCGACCAAGACAGCGACGACGTACGAGGCGTGGCGGTCGAGGGACTGGCGAGCCCAGTACTGGCGCATCGTCGTGCCTGGATGGGGGTACGGCGCCGGTTGCTACACGTCTGGCGGTGGAACACCACCCAACGGCGCCCAGAGCACGCCGGTACGGTCGCTTAGTGTGACTCGCTCCCCTGGGCTGCCGCCCGCCGGAAGGCACCTCCTCAGTCGACCTAGGAACATTCCCACACGCTCGCCGTGGGTGGTCTTTCCTCATCTATGACGACGAGAGTCAGACAAGTTCCTATGGAATGGACGTCGCCGCTGTGCAGCCGCCGCTCGTTGCCAACGTGACCTCCTCGCAGCCCGCTGTCATGGCCAAGCCTGCAAGACGACCACGGAGAGCACCTGGTACTTCCAATGTCCGTTCAGTTTCTTGATGAGACGGACATATCCGCCTCGCTCCTCGATTTCGTCACCGGTCTCGCGGACGATGATCGTCCGGGCGAAGACGCCTGACTGCAGCACCCGCTCCTCGTCGAGCCTGACACTGTGGGTCGGTTCTTCGATGGCCAGGCGGAGGCCGACGGCGCCGAACCACCCAGCGAAGAGTTGTTCGATCTCTTCCTTGCCTGAAGCGGCCGCGCCCGTCGGGGTGCGGTCGTCCGCGATCCAAAAGCTGCCGTCCTCGGTGAACAACGCTGCCACCGCAGAAGGGCTCTCGTCTCTTATCGCCTGCTCAAGAAGCCGGGGCAGTTCTGAGATGCTCGTTACATCCGTGTTGGTCACGTTCGTTTCCGTTTCTTCTGTGCCGTTGATGGCGTTTACGACAGGTCTGTTTGCGGTATTTTCGTGTCCCGATCTGGGCGGCGCCGTGGACGTCCGGTTGAACTCGGCATGACCTGAGCTGCACCGGAAGTACGTCACGAGGCCTCTGGAGGTGGGGTGCGTCGACAGCTCCCGGGTGGCGGACACAGCAACCCAGGCCGCACACTGGCGGCAGTAGACGAGCTCGCTCCCGTGTAAACCGGTGGTGTCGGAGGCGGTCGATCTGGGCGGTTTGCGACTCGAGCGCACAGCGCCCGGATTGTTAGGTAGTAGTCCCACCGCCTCATCCCCGTTTGGTGGAGTACCACTTGGTGAGAGTGGGGTGCCCAC
The DNA here is from genome assembly GCA_030777265.1 of Actinomycetota bacterium. Taxonomy (GTDB): domain Bacteria; phylum Actinomycetota; class Nitriliruptoria; order Nitriliruptorales; family JAHWKO01; genus JALYGD01. The sequence continues at coordinate 2,414 of JALYGD010000401.1, forward strand.
GGTCACGACGCCGCAGCCCCGACAGCCGATGCGGTCAGCCGGTTCGCCCAGCAGAGTCCTCCGCCGTTGACGTGAGGGTGAACGGCGGCTGTCACCGAGGCGAGTACGGTCCACCAGACGGCGTGTGACGGCCAGGGTGGCGTAGAACGCGTGCGCACTCGCAGCGCCCAACCCGCAGCGCAATCTGACCCCCTTGGCCCGCCGCCAACGTACGGCTCCTGCATATCGCTGCTTTCGGGCGGGGCAGGGCCTCTATCGAAATTCCAAGCGGATCGCCCATCAGTACCGTGTCCATAGCGCACCTTCCTGGATGCGGCAGCGCGTAGGTGCCGTCGGGCAGACCCGGGTGGAAGTTCGAGTACTCGCCGTCCAGACAGTCCAATTTCAGAGTGATTCTTCTTGGGAGACGGGTACCGCCATCGCAACTCCCGTCCGGCCCGCCGACGCCACGGCAACTGTCGCATGCGCCCTAGCCCCCGATCGTGCGATCGGCCCCCGCCATAGGGCTGTCAGCCGGTGAGGTCGACGGCTCATGGATCGCCGCGGTTCGCTGCTCATCGGCGGCGCCGTCGTAGCGTTGAATTTTCCCGTTCCAGCACTGCACGTTGGCCTTCCGCACAAGCGTCACGGGCTGCCCATCAACTGTCCCCCGGAAGGTGTACCGGATCGACACCGATTCTGCGACGGGCTCGGCGTGATCGATCGTGACGGTCACCTCGGAGAAGGGGCTCTCGGCGAGGAAGCCCTTGTAGGCGGCCAGGTTGGTGAAGGGCGAGGGGAACAGATCGGGCTCTACGAGGGTGAAGTCGGGGCTACAGATGTCCTCCAAGCGTTCTGGATCGCTGATTACGGCGTCGAAGAATCGCCGAACGAGCTCGACGTTTGTTCCTTGTGGCATCCTCATTGCTCCTTTCACGCGAGTCCGAGGTCGGTCATCTGAGCTTCGAGGTCAGCCTGGTCCGGCAGCGCCGCCGCCTCCATGGCCGGAAGCTGCCGCAGGAGGCGCAGCGCCTCGGCGACCATGGGTCCGCGAATCGCTGGGCCGTGAGCCGATGCGATGGCGGTAGCACCCAGCGCCGCGGTGCGGTCGGTCACCCGGTCGTACTTCGTCTGGTCGAGGAGTGTGTGCCAGGGCGAAATGATGCGGTTGCACAACAGCTGCATCTCCTCCCAGACGGCCCGATCGAGATCGCACGCGTCCTCTACCGGCTCAGGCATCGGCGAGCCGAAGCAGTCGACCGACCAATAGACGCCCGAGCGGGGATCGAACAGGCCCCGCGTGGTCGGCGCGTCATAGATAGGGGGGCGGGCCGCCACCAGGGTGCGGTCACCGGCGTCGAACGTCTCGCCGTCGTTGAGCCACCGACAGCGGCTGAGCG
>JALYGD010000402.1 GCA_030777265.1 Actinomycetota bacterium
AATCATGCGATGGTCGTGACCCAGCGCCGGCCACGTCGGCCCTCCCGCCAGGGTGACGAGCAGCGTCAGCGCGACGAGCAGGAAACGTCGTCCGAACACGGCAGGACCTTCGATAGGTGAACCGACGGCGCCACTGGCGGCGAGGGACGCTAGCCCAAATCAGATCGCGGGCCGCGTCTGTCTCGCGTCGCTCTGCTCCTGCAGCGAAGTGTCGCTGTCCGTTCTTCCTCGAAACCCGGAACCCGCAGAGACGGTCGCGGCAAGCGCTGCACGGCCGGGCGCATTCGGGTGCTCCCGCCCGCTTCGTTGTCTGAATGCGCCTGATTCGCTACGCCGTCCGAAGGCTGTACCCCGCCCGAGCGATTAGCCGGCGACGTCCGGGCCGGCCTCCTCGATGGTGATGCGGAGGAGCGCCCGCTGCTCCTTGCGCATCGCTTCGCGGTAGTCGTCCCAGTCGTCGTGCTCGCCGGCGACCCGGCGGTAGTAGTCGACGAGGGGTTCCATCGCGTCGGGCAGCGACACGATCTCTGCGGTGCCGTCCACCCGCACCCAGTCACCGAAGAACGCGTTCGTGAAGACGCACAGGAAGGCACGGGGATCCCGGCGCAGGTTCTTCGTCTTCATCGCCGTCTCGCGGGTGGACACGATCGCCCGCCCCTCGTCGTCGACGGTGGTCAGGACCGGGCACATCTGCAGTCCTCCGTCGGATCGAAAGGTCGCAAGGACCGCGCGGCGGTGCTCGCGCAGGAAATCACGCGCCTCATCGATCTCCATCTCGTCCTCCTGTCGCGGCAGGCATGGCCCTGCCGCCCCAACAGTAGTAGTCGTCACGGTCCCCGCCGAGGTCGCGGTAGTAGCCGGTGCGGGGAAGAGCCGCAATCTGAGGATGCGTGAAATGTAGGCGCCGAGGCCGGGCGGTCGCGGTAATTCGCCCGTGACGTGACAGGGTGGCCTGGGCTTCAATGCCAGGCATGGAAGCACTCAGCGAACAGCAGATCACCAAGGCGCTGGCAGACCTGCCCGGGTGGGAGTACGACGGCGAAGCGATCACGAAGACGTATTCGCTCGGCTCGTTCCGAGAGTCGATCGATTTCGTGAACGATGTCGCCGATCTAGCGGAGGAGTCGAATCACCATCCGGACATCGAGATCTACTTCGACGAAGTCGTCGTGTCCTACAGAACGCACTCCGCCGATGCGGTCACTGATGACGACGTGCGAATGGCCGGCGAGGTAGAGGCGCTCCTCGCCGAGGAGGAGGACTACGACGAGTACGAGTTCGAGGAGAACGACGAGTAGTCGGGCACCCCGGACGACTGCATGCTCCCCCCGTCAGCAGGGAACTCCCGGCCGCTCTAGCTGACGTAGTTCCCGAGGTAGTTCTCGACGCCGATACGCTCGACGACTTGAAGTTGGCGCTCGAAGAAGTACAGGTGCTCCTCTTCCTCCTCGAGCATGTCGGTCACCATCTCCCGGGTGCCGTAGTCGCCGACCTCGCCCGCGAGTTCAACGCCCTGACGGAGGGTGTCGATAGCTGAGCGTTCGGATTGCGCGGCCAGCCTGAGGTGTTCGACGGGGTCCTCGCCGACGTTCACGCTGCCGAGTCGCTGGAGGTTCGGGTGACCCTCGAGGTAGAGGATGCGCTCGATGATGCGCTCGGCGTCGCGCATCTCATCGAACGACACGTCCCGGAAAACCTTCGCCAGGCCGTCGAGGCCCCAATTTTCCATCATCTTCGCAGCGAGGAAGTACTGGTTCACGATCGTGAGCTCGCGCGTGAGGTAGTCGTTCAAGTACCCGATGATCCGCTCATCACCCCTCATGTCGACCTCCGATCGCGCGGACCGTCCCATGGTCGTGTGTGAACAACACGAGAGGCCTTTGGGCCGCCGGGACACGACGAGCTTAGGAAGACCCACGGTACATCGCCATTCGAGAGGTCAGATCGCAGCGGGACATGCACCCCCCGTAGTAGCGAGGAGCCGCAGGGTGAGGCCGACCTTCATAACGGGCAGTTGCCCGTCTGTTTCGCGTAGAGCTTTGCGCGCGAAGCGTGAACACGAGTGCGCGCTCGAGGCACCACCCCAGCGGCCGTGGCGGCTTGCTGTAGTTGCCGGGCTCAGACCGGCTGCGGGGAAGGTGAGGTGGCGAGGTTGCCGACCTCGCCGACCGCGGTCATGGCGTGGCGCTGGAGCAGCTGAGCTCGCAGGGTCCGGGCGGAGCTCGGTCCGTCTGACGGCAGCCCATGCTCTTGGAGCAGACGTCGTACGGCCGGCAAGCAGCCGCCGCAGCGACCTCCGGCCCCACAAGCTTCCGCGACAGCACAGACGTCGCGGGCACCGCAGCGGATCGCCTCGCGGATCTGAGTGTCCGTCACTACCCGGCAGTGGCAGACGTACATGGCCACGAGGTTAGGACCCCCTTAACGTCCGGCGCAACACCTTTGCCACTGGCGAAACGGCCCTGCCGGGCCGACGAAGCGCTGCCCGCTCCCGCACCGGAGGTCGCCGACGCGCCTGCGGACTCCCCCGGACATGGACGACCTCCCCGTCGGTGGGCTTCGCCTTGGCCCCGCCTGGTCCCAGGACGTGACCGGTCACGTGCCGTCGACTGACCCGAGCTGCTTGCCTCCCAGGACGTGGAAGTGCAGGTGCGGGATGGCCTGCCCGCCCTGGCTGCCGATGTTGGTGGCGATGCGATAGCCCTCATCGATGCCTTCCTGCCCGGCGACCCGCTGGGCGATGAGGAGGCAATTCATGA
>JALYGD010000403.1 GCA_030777265.1 Actinomycetota bacterium
ATCCTCTGCCTTCGAGGCGCGAGATGCAGCAGCAACAGCCGCTCGTGAGCATCGGCTTGCCCGTGCACAACGGGGCAAGCTATCTCGAACGGGCGATCGAGACGATCCTCGCACAGGATCTCGCCGACCTCGAAGTGATCGTATCCGACAACGGGTCGACCGACGCCACCCCGGCGATCGCCCGCTCGTACGTCCGTACCGACCCCAGGGTCCGGTTCCTGCGCTGCGATCAGAACCGCGGCGCCGCCTGGAACTTCAATCGGGTCTTCAAGCTCTCCTCGGGGACCTACTTCAAGTGGGCTGCCCACGACGACGAGCACGCCCCGACCTACCTCTCACGTTGTGTCGCGGCGTTGGAGGCTCATCCGCAAGCGGTTCTGAGTCACACGGAGACGGTGACGATCGACTCAGATGGGAGGCGGATCCGGCCCATCGACGAGTCCTTCGCGGTGGACGGCGAGGAACCCCACGAACGGTGGCGGCACCTGCTGCGTTACCAGGGCGGCTGTTACCACGTTTTCGGGGTGATGCGCGCGCACGTGCTCCGCCAGACGGGCCTCATCGGCCCCTTCGTCGCCTCCGACCGTGTTCTGCTGGCGGAGCTCGCCCTCCACGGCCCGTTCGTTGCAGTACCCGAGCCGCTTTTCCTCCACCGAGAGCATGCCGAGCGCTCGGTCTACCGCCAGCCCGACCACCGTTCGCGGGAGCTCTGGTTCGACCCCACCAGGCCCCGACTGTCATTGCCCATGTGGAAGCTGACCGCCGAGCTGATGCGAACGATCGGGCGCGCCCCCCTCGGCTGGTCGGAGCGGATGCGCTGTCGTCTCCTCATGTCCGAGTGGGTGCGCCGTCACTGGCTGCACCTGCTGAAGAACCCACTCGGGGCGGTGAAGCATGTGCTCTTGTCGCCCCGCACTGAGCGCGTCCGGGGCATCGGCTGATGGCACGGCACGAGGCCCCGGAGATCCTACCGGCGACCCTGCCTGCCGCCTGGGACGGGCTCGTGGTGGTCTGCGGCGGGGCGCCCTGGGACGGTCATCGTCTGGCCGGTCGCCACGTCGCCGAGCGCCTGGCTGCATTCACCCCGGTACTGTACGTTGACCCGCCTCTGTCGCATCTCACCCCACGGCTTCACAAATCCGGCGCGCCCGCCCCGGCCTCCGGCCCGTCACCCCACCTCGCAGCCGCGCTCGAAGGCCCGCGCCTGCGCCTCCTCGGTCCATCGCTTGCGCGGCTGACTCCCATCGTGCAGCCAGGAAGCCATCGTCCCGGCATGCGCACGCTCGGGCAGGCGTTCGTGCGCCGCGCTCTGCGGGGCGCGGTCGAGCAGCTCGGGGCGCAGGTTCGGACGGTGGTCGTGATCGGTCAGCGGGACCTCTTGGGGGCGTGCGACGAGGAGCAGCGGGTGCTGTACGCGACCGACGATTTCACCGCCGGGGCTGCCCTCATGGGTGTCTCGGCACGCTATCTCCGCCACGTCGAAGAACGCCTGTTGCGGCGTGCCACCCACGTCGTGGTCTGCTCGCCGGGGTTGGCCGAGAAGTTTCGGGCCCGTGGCGTGGATCCGATATTCGTTCCCAACGGGGTGGACGCTGAACTCTTCGCCAGCACGGACACGGCCCCACTGCCCGACGACGTCGACCTGCCGCGACCGATCGTCGGCTTCGTGGGCCACCTGTCGAATCGGATCGATCTCGGGATGCTCGAAGCGGTGGCTGAGCGCGGCCACTCCCTCCTGCTCGTCGGTCCCCGACAGCGCACCTTTCACCTGGAGCGGTTGACGGCGCTGCTCGAGCGTCCGAACGTGCGCTGGGTCGGGCACAAGCCTTTCGAACAGCTGCCTTCCTACCTGCGCATCGTCGACGTCGGGCTCGTCCCTTACTCCGACTCGCCGTTCAACCGGGCCAGCTTTCCTTTGAAGACGCTGGAATACCTGGCCGCTGGGCGAGCCGCGGTGGCCACGGATCTTCCAGCCGTGCGCTGGCTCGCTACCGAGCTCGTGCGTCTGGCCTCGGAGCGGACGAGGTTCGCGGACGAGGTCGAAAAAGCACTGGGGGAGGGGTCAGTACCGGCGCAGGTCGCCCTGCGGCGCGAGTTCGCCGCGGCACACGACTGGGACCGGAGGGCGGCCGCCTTCGCCCAGGCGCTTGGGATTCCCACCGCTCGGGTTGCTACGAGCCGGCCACTGCCGTAGTCGGCGTGCGGGCCACCCCTGCGTCGCGGTCTCGCTCAGCAGCCCGCCGCCCGGCCCTTACTGCGGCTCCTGCGGCAGATTTCCTCGGCGCTTTTCCTCTTCCCGACCTTTGTCGTCGGGTGCTACGGCGTCCTTCACCTTCCGGAACGCCTCCTTCATCGAGTCCATCACGCCTTCCCCGGTGGACTTCGGCTCGATGGGCTCCCCGGTGTCGCGAGCCCCGGCGGCGGTCGGCGCCCCCGCCTCGCCTCCCAGCCCCGCACGCTGCCCACCAGGTGCCGGCTGCCCCGCGCCTGGTGAGGGTCGCTCGCGGGCCGTCGGCCCCGGCGCCATTCCGGGCTCACCACCAGGCTGCTGTGGCTGCAGGGAGTCATCAGTTCCAGGGGCGCCGAGGCCGGGCTCGCCCGGCGACTGCTGACGAGTTTCTCCGGGCACGACCTCACCGAGCCCCCCGGGCTCCCGAGACTCGCGCGGAGCACCGGGCTCCTCAGGCAGGAACTCTGGGTCGGATGGCGGTTGATTCGGCCTGTCTGCCATTGTGTCTGCCCTTCCGATGTGCCTGCGTCGCGCCTTGTACGTACCCACTGTGCCGCACCGGCTCCCAGCGGTCACTGGACGATCGCCCATCGAGGGGCCAAT
>JALYGD010000404.1 GCA_030777265.1 Actinomycetota bacterium
CCCCAGCTGTCGCCCCTTGATCCGACGGATGTGACGGCACCCTCTGCGGCGAGACGTTCGGTGTGAGCACCACGTAAGACGCCACATTCGGCGAGTACTGCCTCGTGCTACTCCACTTGCTACTCCACTTGCTACTCCAATGGAGCCCACTCCAGCGGTTCCGGGCGGTCTCAAGCGGGGGGCGCAACGCTCTGACCAGCACTTTAGCGGTTCCACCGGTCTCCAGCGGGGGCCATCGTCAAATTGCCAAGGTGAGGGTCGCGGGTTCGAACCCCGTCGTCCGCTCCAGGAAAGTGCAGGTCAGGCGCCCTTTCGAGGGTGCCTGACTCGCGTCCGGCCCCGGTCTGCCAACCGATCTGTCACATAGGTGGCGGTGAAGGGCCATAAGCGCTACCGGGCGGGAGCCTGGCGACCGTCGTCGACTAGGACGACGACGTGGAGAGGCAGTTTCCAGTCGACGAGGAGCAGAAGCTCCTTGAGCTCGCCGCTCGGAAGTTGGTGCTCCTCCCGCTTCGGGTGGCGCCACACCTTCGGGCGCGACGGTGGTTCGGGCATCGCCGACCATGCTCCCCGAGTCGCCGCCGGCCGTGGCGGATCAACCCTTCGATCCTGCCAACATCTGCCAACCGACTGTGCCACGGAAGGGCCCGCAGGAGCCGCATCCCGGCCCTTCACCGGCGCGAAAGCCCTGGTCGGCGGTGCTGAGCGGATATCCGGCCACGTTGCCAAGGTCCTGCGCCGCTAGGACCTCAGTCGGCTCTCCCAGCTGGACTGCCAGACGGCGGCACCGACCCGCCGCTACGAGGGGCCGACCCGGCGAGTGATCCACGTCGATGGTGAAGAAGCTCGGCCGCCTCCCCGTCGGCGGCGGTCACGGAGTCCAGACTGGGGGGATCTAGCCGGTTCGGGCGCGAAGGTTTCGATCCCTGCCCGCCAGCGCTAATGCACGCCACGACGGCGCACGCTCAGCATCATCAAGGTGCAACACCTTGACCTTCAGCGCACCACCACGCCGCTGTCCTCCATCGCGGCGACGGCCCGCTGATCGTCGCCCGCCCGAACGTTCACCGCTCGGGTTGCGTTGAGCAAGACGATCGTCTCGTAGCCGAGGCGGCGGGCGTCCACGGCCGTCGCCCGCACGCAGACGTCCTGGGCCAGGCCGACGACGACCACCCGGACGACCCCTCGCTCGTCAAGGAGTGCCTGCAGCTCGGTGGCCCTGTCCTCTCCGGTCGTGACCTCGCGGACATAAAAGCCCGAGTAGCCGTCCTCGCCGCCTGCGCCCTTGCGCACCACGGGGCCGTCGACGTCGAGGCCGGGGTGGAGTTGGGCACCCCAGGTGCCCTGCACGCAGTGGACGGGCCAGAGGCCACCGTCCTTGTCGAAGTGGGGTGTCGTTTCGGGGTGCCAGTCCTGGGTGTAGACCACGAGGGCCCGGGCTCGGCGAGCGGCGCCGACGAGGGCGTTGACGGCGGGGATGACGTCCTGGCCTCCGTCGACGTAGAGGCTGCCGTCGGGATCGGCGAAGTCGTTTTGGACATCGACGACGATGAGGGCGCTGCGCTCGTCGAAGTCGGCGTCGGAGCTGTCAGTCATGCCCCGTCCTTGCCCTGATGCTCGATACGGAGGTCGTCGGCGAGCTGGCGGAGCCGGGGGGAGATCTCGACGGGGTGTGAGGTGGACGGGCTCAGGTGGCTGAGGGCCTCGGGCAGCGATGCCCACTGGTGCTCGAAATGCTCGTTCGCCTCGGAAAGGCTGCACCTTCCCGCGCTGGTTCTCTCGCCCTGGTCCATGACCTCCACCAGCAGGGGCAGGTCGGTCGCTCCGGGCGCCAGTTCCTCGGCCAGCGCCAGGGTGTCGGCGGACCAGTCGGAGGAACGCCAGACCTGTTTGGCGCCGGGCCAGATGGCCTTGCCGGGAGAGGTCTTCAGCACGGGACGGCCGTCGTGGGCGACGAGCTTGTACACGCTGTCCAATGAGGGGGCATCGGCCGAGACGCCAAGAGCGGAGCCAACCCCGAAGCCGTCTATGGGTGCGTTCTCGACCTGGACGAGGCGATGGATCTCGTGCTCGTCGAGGCCACCGCTGGCCAGGATCCTCACCTGCCCGAGCCCGGCCTCATCGAGGCGGGCACGGGCGTAGCGGGCGAGGTGGCCTAGATCGCCGGAGTCGAGGCGAATACCAGAGATACCCCCACCCTGCTCGCGCAGCTCGATGGCCACCTGGATCGCTCGATCTACTCCGCGCCGGGTGTCGTAGGTGTCGACCAGCAGGACAGCGGCGGGCCCGGAGGCGCGGGCGTAGGCCCGGAAGGCCTCGGCCTCGTCTCGATGAGCCTGGATGAAGGAGTGCGCCATAGTCCCACTGGCGGGCAAGCCATAGCGGTCAGCCCCGGCCACGTTGCTGGTCGCAGCCAGTCCGGTGAGGCGACAGACCCGGGCCAGCTTCATGCCGGCGTCGATGCCCTGGGTGCGGCGCAGCGCGAAGTCGACCACTGCTCGACCTCCCGCAGCCTGGCGGCAACGGGCAGCCTTGGTGGCCAACATCGTCTGGAGGGTGATCTGGTTGAGCAGGAAGGTCTCGGCCAGCTGCGCCTGGCCGAGAGGAGCGTCGACCTCGAGGATCGGTTCGTGGGCGAACACGAGGGTGCCCTCGGGCACCGCCCGGACCCTGCCGGTGAAGTGCAACTCGGCCAGCCAATCGAGGAAGTCGGAGTCGAAGAGCGCCAGCCGCTCGACGGCGGCCAGCTCGTCGTCGGCAAAGCTTAGGTCCTCCAGCCAGGAGAGCGCGTCGTCGAGGCCGGCGGAAACGAGGAAGCCCCTCCCGGGAGGAAGGGTGCGTACGAAAAGGCTGAAGGTAGCCGTTTGGTCAACCATCGCTTCTCGCCGGTAGGCATTGGCCATGGTGAGCTCGTAGAGATCGACGAGCAGAGCATGGTGGACCTCACGGCGATCGGCGTTCACCGAGGTATCCATGTTCGTCCGTCAAGGAGCGGCATCGCCCCGCCCTAAACCGGATCGTCAGGAGACCTTGAGCGAAGCGGCCTTGTTGGGCGCCGGGGTTCCCGGCGTGTGGAGATAACTCTGCACCTCTGCCACCCCCCGTACTCGGCTCACCGCCTGAGTGACCTCCTCGATCTGGGCTGCTCGCTCCACCTGGCCACGAAGCGAGGCGACCCCGTCAACCACGTCGATGTTGACATCGCTCGTCCGGAACTCCAGTCGGGCAAGAGCCTGACGAACGGCGTGGACGATGTCGATGTCGTCTTCGGGAGTGAACGTTCCGCCTCCAGCAGCTCGCGCCTTCGCTCCCTCCATCTGACCCTCGGCATACCGGGCCTGCGAGCTCATCTCGCGGTTTCGGCGCCGCATCGCCGCCGCGGCCTGGTCGCACGCCCGAACACGGCGTGACCGTCCTCTATCTGGATCTAGGAAATAGGCGGCAGCCGCCCCTGCGGCCCCGGCTACTAGCGCGGTCAGTCCCCGTCCGGTCATCCTGCCTCCTTTGCGGCTGTCCCTAGCCGTGCTCGGAATCGCAAGGGTGAAGGTCGCGCGCCCTACCCTTCGGCGGTCGCTGGAAAACGTCTCGCTTTCCGCACGCTCGGACCCAGGTACCGGTCGATCCAACGGGGCCTGCCCGTGATTCCCATCGAGCGTTGCCCCTATGGTCGATCCGGTGGCCGATGGTCGGTGTCTAACCTCGGGATCTCCAGTCGTGGTCGGCCTACCCATCCGAGGTCGGGCTCCAGGGCTCCCCCGAGCGAGCGAGCGGCCAAAGGATTCGAGGCCATGAAGGTGTGGCGCAGCGGACGGCCTGGGGAGCACGCACCAGCGGGGGAGCGGCCGATGCGGGTTCGTGTGCTCATCCCCTTGGTTCTGTTGGGCTTCGCCCTCGTCTATGGGACCATCGGGTACCGAGTGCTCGAAGGGTTCAGCACGCTTGATGCCCTCTACATGACAGTGACCACGCTGACCACGGTCGGGTTCGGTGAGATCCAACCCCTCGGTCCTAGCGGTCGCGTATTCACCATCTCATTGATCGTGGTAGGCGTGGTCGTGGTCTTCGACCTCTTCGCCCTCTTCACCACTCTGGTAGCGAGCGGACATCTGAACCAAGTCCTCGGAAGGAGGAGCATGGAGCGAACGATCAAGGGTCTCCGCGATCACTTCGTCATCTGCGCCTATGGTCGGGTCGGTCGGGCTGCGGCCCGAGAGCTCACCGAACGCGGTGCACCGGTGGTCGTGGTTGAGCGCCAGGCCGAGCTTGAGCCGCTCCTCACCGAGGCCGGGCTCCCTTACGTCCTCGGAGATTCCACCCAGGAGGCGGTGCTGGAGCGGGCGGGAATCCGACGGGCGAAAGCCTTGCTGTGTGCGGTCGACTCCGACGCGGTCAACGTCTACATCTCCCTCACCGCCAGAGCCCTCAATCCTGACCTTTTCATCATCGCTCGGGCGTCGAGCCCCGAATCCGTCGAAAAGCTGCGACAAGCTGGCAGCGACCGAGTGGTATCGCCCTATGTGGTTAGCGGGACGCGCATGGCCTCGATGGCCCTCAGCCCCGCCGTCTTGGAGTTCGCCGACATGGTGAGCATCGCCTCGGACCTTCGGGTCGAGGAGCTGGTGATCCGCCCCGGGTCGCGGCTCGCATCCCGCCCTCTCAGCGACATCTGCGCCCCCTACGAGGGGCTCATGGTGCTCGCGGTGAGGAAGCATTCGGGTGAGCTGGTGATCCCGCCGCGGGGTGAGACGGTCCTTGACGAAAATGACCTCCTGATCGCACTCGGGCCTGTGGCGACCCTTTCGCAACTCGCCGATGAAGCCGCTCGCCACTGATTTACCCCTCTCGGATGTTCCCCGACCAGCGCACCTGGGGAGCGAGCTGCCATGGCTGTCTGTGAGGTTGCGGTAACGACTACGACATGGCCTTCGAGGTTCACGCTCAGGGCGCGGTGCACACCTTCGACAGCTTCGAGTGCGCCATCCATCACATGGCACCGAGCTGCGAGCACTGCGGTTGCAAGATCCTTGGTCACGGGGTGCAAGCGGGAGAGCGGATGTACTGCTGTGCTCATTGCGCCACTGCCAGCGGAGTCACCGGGCTCGCCGACCGGACCTGAGCACCCTCTTCGGTGAACCTGGGGTTGGGGTTTACCCGGTCCGCCGGACAGCCTGATTATGCGGCCTGAGCCGCCCTGTGGTTGAGGCTGCGCTGGATGCCCTTGAGGTCGGCTGCGGAGTGCTTCGACAGGTCGGTGCCCTTGGGCAGGTATTGGCGCAGGAGCCCGTTGGTGTTCTCGTTCGAGCCGCGCTGCCACGGGGCGTGCGGGTCGCCGAAGTAGACGGGATTCCTGTGGCGGTGGTGAAGCTGGCGTGCGTCGACATCTCGGCGCCCTGGTCCCAGGTGATGGAGCGGCGCAGCTCGCCAGGCAGCGTGACGCCATGCCGAGTAGCCCTCTCGGCCGCCGTTCGCAGCGACGTCTCGGGTGACCGTCGAAGGTGAGCGTCCGAGCCGGGCGGCGATGACCGTGAGGGAGTGGCCCGCCCGGATGCCGACGAGGATCTCCTCGCGCTCAGTGATCGTGAGGCACCCCTGCCGAGGCTCCCACTCATCGGGCACGCCCGTCGTGAACCGACCTTCGCGGACCATAAGTCCGACTGCTTCTGTTCGTGGGTGAGGATGCCCGGCATGGCGACGCTCCTGTGATCGAGAGACTCGGTAGTTCACAGGACCGGTGCGCTCACCGGTTGGATCCGCCAATCCGATGACCGGCCAGCCATGATCTCGGTCAGCCGCGACCGAACCCGCACCCTGGCGCAGTACGCCACCGGGTCGACTTCCTCGCTGACTCTCGGC
>JALYGD010000405.1 GCA_030777265.1 Actinomycetota bacterium
CGGAGACCGGAATACCGAAGCGCCGCCCAGCCTCGACGTTCGACGTCGAGTCGAGGCCGCCCAGGTAGGCGGCACGGGCGGCTTCAACCCCCGCCTGCAGGCCATGCGCTCGCCGGAACCCGAAATCGACTACGCCCCGGCCCCGTGCCGCAAGTAGGCACCGTGCCGCCTTGGTCGCGACGAGCGTAGGGAACTGCACGACGTTCATCAGACCGGTTTCGAGCAGCATGCCGAACGGCAGCGGGGCCGTGACCTCCAGTAGCGGCTCGTTGGCAAGGATGACCGTGCCGTCGGCGACCGCCCAGACCTCACCAGAAGGCTCGAGGTCAAGCAGCCACCCCAGCAGCTCATCCGAAAGGCCGAGGGTGGCCAGGTAGTCGATCTCCTCGGGTCCGTAGCCGAATGCCTCGATGAAGTCGAGAGCGCGCTCGGTGCCAGCGGCGAGGAGCCAGGGCCGCTCCTCGTCAGAACGCACGTAGAGGCTGAAGGTCGCCGACGCGGTCATGTCTTCGGTCAGGCAGGATTGCGCCATGCGGAGTTCATAGAGGTCGGTGAACAGCCCGAGCGGGCGATCAGGAGCCGGCTTCGCGGTCACCGGACGGAGACCCCCGCCCTCACGAGCGTGGCGATCGCTCGGGCGCCGTCACCTGGTGACAGGTTCACGGGTGCCGTGGCGTCGGCGAGCAGTTCGGTGTGGTAGCCGTGCTCCCGGGCGTCGAGGGCGGTTTCCTTGACGCAGTGGTCCTGCGCCAGACCGACGATGACGACCCGCTCGACGTCCGCGTCCCTGAGGATGCCTTGGAGCCGCGTCGAAGACTCCTCTCCAGTGTTGGGGTCGCGGACGCTGAAGCCGGAGTAACCGTCGCTGCCGTCGGTGCCCTTGCGTACCACCGGGCCGTCCACGACGAGATCGGGATGAAACTCGGCCCCCCAGGTACCGCTGACGCAGTGCACCGGCCAGATGCCACCGTCCTTCTGAAAGTGCCGGGTCGTCTCCGGGTGCCAGTCCTGGGTATAGACGACGAGCGCACCCGCTTCACGTGCGACGGCCATCTCAGAGTTGATGGTGGGGACGACGTTCTCGCCACCCGGGACGTAGAGGTTGCCCTCGGGGTCGGCGAAGTCGTTCTGCACGTCGACGACGATGAGCGCCGTAGCGGAGTCGTAAGTAGCGACGGGGCCGGGCTGGTTCTCATTGGGATCGGACGTCATATCTCGAGGATAGGGTGGTTCGTTCGCGCCGAACTGCCACACCGTCCACTATGGGACAGGTTCGAGCCGTGGAAAGCACTGCGTCTGACGTGCGGTGGTCCGCCACGACCTCGTGATCTCGGGCTCGCGTCCCGATCCGGAAAACGCTTCTCCCCGACGAACGTCCATGAAGCCGGATCGAGCTTCCGGTTACCTACGAGACACGACCTTTGCTTTCAGCGGGGACCAGACATGCCACACGCAGGGATCCAGGTCGGCACTATCGACCGCACCGTCCAAGTGACGAGTGAGTGGCTGAGGGACCTCTCCGAGAAGCTCGGGGCCCCCGGCGACGGTGAGCGCGCCTACCGTGTACTTCGCGCCTACCTTCACACCTTGCGCGACCGTCTCAACCTCGGCGAAGCGACCGACCTGGCCGCGCAGCTGCCGCTCCTCGTCCGTGGTGTCTACTACGAGGGCTTCGATCCCTCGCAGTCGCCGAGAAGGCTCGACCGCGAGGAGTTCCTCGCCGAGTTGGCCAATCAAGCCGTCATCAACGACAACGACCCCTTCGATGCCGAGAGGGCGGTGCAGGCGACGACGGCGATGCTGCGTGAGCGCATCACCGAGGGTCAGATGCAGGACGTTTTTTCCCAGCTGCCGGGCGGGCTCCGGGAGCTGCTCGAGCAGGGAGCTGGAGGAGCCTGATCCTCTGGCCGCGCACCTAAGTCGCCTCCGTCGCCGTCTTAGGAGGCCTAAGACGGGTCCTCTCGCGTCGCTCCTGCGGAGCGCCGCTCACGTTGCAGCCTCGATGCCGGTGGCGAAATCCTGGGCCGTCTCCTCGTCGAGACCGACGAGACGTACCTCCTCGAGCGTCCCCTCGTGCTCGCGAAGCCAGCGGGCCACCTCGGATGCGATGATCCCGGTGGCCTCGTCCCGCGGATAGCCGTACACCCCCGCTGAGATGGCGGGAAACGCTACGGAGTGCGCCCCCGCCTCGGCTGCGGCAGCGAGCGCGGCGGAGACGGTTGCCCGCAGGTGCGGCTCGTTCTGATCCGACCCCTCGTCGTAGACCGGACCGGCCACGTGCACGACCCAGCGGGCTGGCATGTCTCCGGCTGTCGTCGTGGCCGCCTCGCCCTTCTCGAGTGGGCCGTACTGTTCGATGTAATCGTTTGACTCCTCTTGAACGGCCTTTCCCCCGGCCTTCGCGATTGCCGCCGCGACGCCTCCACCGTGCTGCAGTTCTGCGTTGGCGGCGTTCACGATCGCGTCGACCTCCTGCTTTGTGATGTCTCCGGCCAGAGCTACGACCGTCGCTCCGGCTATCCGCCTGCGTTCGCTGTCCTCACCGTTGCCCATGCCGGTCCTCCTGCAGCTCACACGTCCTTGTCAGTCGCTCCAGCGTAGAAGGACCAGGGCCGTGTGCGGCGCGCCGAAGACTCGGCACGCGAAGATTCGCTGCGGAGAATTGTCCCGTGCAGGCACACTCTGCCCCGATCAGCCTGTTACGGCCCGGCGTGTGCGTAGGCACCTTCGGAGACCTCCAGCCGTCGCAGTCCTTGTGGAGGACGCAGATATCGCTGCGAGGGACGCCCGCAGCACCGTGGAGTACTCCCAGGGCGTAGTCTCGTCGCGGGCTCGAATGGGGTGGCGTAGGCTCGCAGTCCGCTCCAGCTTCGGCAGGTCTCAACCATGTTCGCGATCACCGCCGCCTCCACCTCGATGAGCGACCCCCTGTCGGGCCTGGCGCTGGACCAGGACTACCCGGAGCCCGAGCAACGCGAGGGATGGGAGCTCGTACGGGTGAAAGCCGCCTCGCTCAACCATCACGATCTCTGGACGCTGCGGGGGGTCGGGATCCGCGAGGAGCAGCTACCCATCGTGCTCGGCTGCGACGGCGCCGGGGTCACCGAGGACGGACGCGAGGTGATCGTGCACGCGGTCATCGGTGACGCCGATGAGGGCGGCGGGGACGAGACCCTCGACCCGCAACGAGCGCTGCTTTCCGAACAGCACGACGGCACTTTCGCTGACCAAGTGGCGGTGCCGCGCCGCAATCTCATCGACAAGCCCGAAGAGATCTCCTTCGCCCAGGCAGCCTGCCTGCCGACGGCCTACCTCACTGTGTACCGGGCGCTGTTCACCCGGGGTGGGGCGCGGCCCGGCGATCGGCTGCTCGTCCAGGGCGCCGGGGGAGGCACGACCACGGCGGCGATCCTGCTCGCGCGCGCGGCGGGGCTTCGGGTCTACACCACGAGCCGCAGCGAGGAGAAGCGCAAGCAGGCGACCGGCCTCGGCGCGCACGAGGTGTTCGAGACGGGGGAGCGGCTGACCGAGCGAGTCGACATGGTGTTCGACAGCGTCGGTGAGGCGACCTGGGAGCACTCCCTCAAGTCGCTTCGCCCCGGCGGGACGCTCGTCTGCATCGGTGCGACGAGCGGCAGGAATCCCGAGATGAGCCTGCCGCGCGTCTTCTTCCGCCAGTTGCGAGTGGTCGGCTCGACCATGGGCACGCGGGACGAACTCGTCGCCCTCGTGCGTTTCATGCGGGCCACCGGGCTTCGCCCGCTCATCGACGATGTCGTCCCGATGCGAGAGGGGCGGCGGGCGTTCGAACGGATGAACGAGGGCGAGCTGTTCGGCAAGCTCGTATTGAGGAACGAGTAGCCCTTGTCGCCCTGAAGCGCGACTCGGGCTCCTCAGCAGGACTCTCAGGGCTCCGGGGGAGGGACTCGAACCCACAACCATCGGCTTAACAGGCCGCCGCTCTGCCAATTGAGCTACCCCGGAATGGAGTCCCGAGTGTACTGCGTCAGTGAGTGCGGGCTGGGTCCCGCGAGCAATGATTCGATGAGTCCGATGATCATCCGGTGTGTTCGGCTGCAGTTGTAGCGAACGGAGATACAACCGTGCTCATGGCGGACGGTCCGAAGGGTTCGGTCGTTCGCTGCGCGGTAGGCCTTGCCGAACTGCTCGGGCGGAACGGCGGTCAACTGGGACCAGAATGTGACTGCAGAGCCGAGATCCAGGCCTTCGTGCAGGTAGAGCCGGCAGCGTAGACGTGCCTCATCAATCAGGGAATCTTCGCATCCAGGTGTGACAACGATCCGAGCAACTGCGGCCGGACGGGGTGGCCGGCGGCGGCGGACGTACCGCCGCGCAATGCTCTACAGCAGGTGTCGATGAAAGGCGTGGGTATGGCGCGCGAGGTGGAGGTTCGACGGCACACCGACGACGAGGACGATCGGCTGAGCGGCGAGGGTGTCACGCAGGCTCTCGAGATCGGGAGCAAACTGCGGGGCGGCTACGAGGTCGTGGTGTCGA
>JALYGD010000406.1 GCA_030777265.1 Actinomycetota bacterium
CGCGCAGCTCCCGGTCGAGCCCTCGACTCTGGGCCTTCAGCCGAAACGCGAGTGCCGAGCGGATGACTCCCCGGTCGTCGAGCTCTCCCGCGACGGTGGAGGCGCTGGCCCCGCGAGAAACCTCGAGGGTGACCGGCTGTCCCTCTCCCGGCTCGCCGCTCAGTGACCACGTCACGACGGCGAGACCACCCAGGACCGCGACCAGCGCCACGGCGAGGATCACGAAGACGACCCTCGGGCCGCTAGCGGGAGCCATGCTCGTGCTCACCTCCTTGCCCAGGAGAGGGCGAGAACCGCCCGATGCCACCACGCGCGTCGAGGAACGTCTGCAGCAGGAGGGTAGCCGCGACCCGGTCGAGAGCCGCGCGTCGCTCACGCCGTTTCGCGCCCTGCGCGAGCATCGTCCGCTCCGCCTCCACTGTGGTCAGGCGCTCGTCCCACAGGTGGACCTCAAGACCGCTTGCCTGGGCGACATGCCCAGCGATCTGACGCGCCCGCTGCGCGGGCTCCCTCTCGTCGCCAGCGAGACTGCGAGGCAGGCCAATCACGACCACCTGGGCTCCGTGGCGGCGGGCGGCCGCGACCAGGCTGGCCGCGATCCCTTCGAGATCGTCGGCGTCGCGGACCGCGAGCGTCTCGAGCGGTGTCGCGACGCGCCCATCGGGGTCACTCAGGGCGAGCCCGATCCGGACGTCGCCGAGGTCGACACCGAGACTCCTCACCCGTGCGCGGCGCGCCGGGCCTCGACCGCGGCGACAGCCAGGGCCTCGATGAGCTTGGCGCTCGCGCGGCCTCCAGCCTGGGCGAGCTCCCCCCTTCCACCGGCCCCCCCGCCGACCACCTCCGCGGCCGGTGTCAAAATCGAACGGGCCTCGAGCCCCGTCTCCGCGAGGTCGCTCGTGAGCACGGCCACGAGCTGTGCCTTGCCATCAGCGGTTGTGGTCCCGAGCACGACAACGCCCCGCTCGCGCAGCTTGCCGCGCACCTCCACGGCGAGCTGACGCAGCTCATCGGGGCTGACGTCGTCGACGCGGCGGGCGACTACCGCCAGCCCGTTCGAGCGCTCGACGTCGTCAGCGATCGCCTGGGCCTGCTGCGAGAGCGTTGCGGCTCTCGTCCGGGCCAACTCCCGCTCTGCATCCCGCAGTCGTGACACGAGCGCCTCGACACGGGCGACCGCGACGTCGGTGGAGACGTCGAGCAGCCGAGCCACCTCTTCGGCCACGACTCGTTCCCGCGCCGCGTAGCGATAGGCGTCCGCGCCGGTGAACGCCTCGAGGCGGCGCAGGTTCGCGCCGATCGACTCCTCCCGCACGATGACTACGCCGCCGACCTTTCCCGCGGAGGCGACGTGAGTTCCGCCACAGAGCTCTTTCGAGAAGTCGCCGATGGACACGACCCGAACCACATCGCCGTACTTCTCGCCGAACAACGCAATCGCCCCGGTCGCACGGGCCTGCTCGAGCGGCATCTGCTCGTCGCGCACCGCCGGGTCAGCCAGCAGGCGCTCGTTACAGCGCTCCTCGATCGCGAGCAGCTGCTCTCGCCGCACCTGCTCGAAGTGGGGGAAGTCGAACCGGAGCCGTCCTTCCTCCACGAGCGATCCAGCCTGCTGGGCATGAGACCCGATCAACTCGCGCACGGTGGCATGGAGGATGTGGGTGGCGGAATGGCTGCGAGCGGTCGCCGTGCGGCGTGCCACGTCGACCCGGGCCTGCAGCGGCTGCCCCGGCGCCACCTCCCCGGCGACCACGCGGGCGCGGTGCACGATGAGCCGCTCGATCGGGGACTGTGTGTCGAGCACCTCGATCCGGCCGGTTGGCGTCTCGAACACGCCGCGGTCCCCGACCTGCCCTCCAGCCTCGGCATAGAACGGGGTCGTCGGAAGGACGATCTCGACCTCGTCACCCTCGCCCGCCTCCGCCGTGAGTCCGCCGGGAGTTAGCAGCGCGCCCACGTGCGTTTCGATGGCGGTCGCGTCGTAGCCGACGAATCGGGTTGCCCCGACGGTCTGGGCGGCCTCGCGGTATACCTCGACCGCGACCCCGTCCCCCCCGCGTCGCAGTGAGGCACGGGCGCGCTCGCGCTGCTCGTCCATGAGACGATCGAAGGTGGCACGGTCGAGACCGAGCCCCGCCTCCTCGACGATCTCGAGGGTGAGGTCGACTGGGAAGCCGTACGTGTCGTGCAGTCGGAAAGCGGCGTCGCCGGGAAGAGTGCCCGTCCCGGACGCCCGGGCCTCTGCGAGGGCCTCCTCCAGAATCCCCAGTCCCTGTCGCAACGTGCGGGAAAACTCTGCCTCCTCCACGGCTACCACGCGCGTCACGAGCTCTCGTTGCTCGTCGAGCTCCGGATAGCCGCGCGACATCGTGTCGACGACCTGATCAACCATGGCAGGCATCATCGGAGGCAACTCGTAAGAAGTGCCGCCCGATCCGGCCCCTTCGGGGCCCGCCTGATTTGGCCCGCCCGACCCGGCCCCTTCGGGGCCCGCCCGATTTGGCCCGCCCGACCCGGCCCCTTCGGGGCCCGCCCGGCTGAGCAGTCGGGCGTGGCGGATGGCCCGGCGCAGCAGCCGTCGCAGCACATACCCGCGCCCTTCCTTCGAGGGCAGCACTCCATCAGAGATCAGGAAGGTCGCAGTGCGAGCATGTTCGGCGACGATTCGCAGAGAGATGTCGCTGGCGCGGTCGTGGCCGTAGTCAACGCCTGTCAGTTCCTGGGCGCGCTCGAGGACAGGGGCCAGCACATCGGTGTCGTAGACGGTGGCGACCTGTTGCTGGAGCACCGCCATGCGCTCGAGGCCCATGCCGGTGTCGACGTTCTGTTGGGGCAGTCGACCGGTGATCTTGCCCGCGTCGTCCTGCATGAACTCCATGAACACGAGGTTGTAGTACTCAAGGTAGCGCTCGTCGTTGACAGCGGGGCCTCCCGCCTCGCCGTAGGTGGGGCCGCGGTCGAAGTGGAGCTCGCTGCTCGGCCCGCAGGGCCCCGCAACTCCCATCGACCAGAAATTGTCCTTCATTCCCATGGCTTGTATGCGGGAGCGGGGAACGTCGGTCTCACGCTCCCAGAAGTCGGCGGCGTCTTCGTCCTGCTCGTAGACGGTGGCCCAGATGCGCTGGGGGTCGAGGCCGAAGGGACCGGTCGACAGCTCCCATGCCCAGCCGATGGCCTCCCGCTTGAAGTAGTCGCCCCACGAGAAGTTGCCGAGCATCTCGAAGAAGGTGAGATGCCGGGTCGTGCGGCCCACGTTGTCGATGTCGACGGTCCGGGCGCACTTCTGGAAGCTCGTGCCCCGCGGCACCTCCGGCTGCGCGTCACCGAGGAAGTAGGGCTTGAACGGCACCATCCCAGCGTTCGTGAGCAGCAACGTCGGGTCGTTGGGAATGAGCGACGCGGAGGGGTAGCGACGGTGCCCGTGCCGGGTGAAGAAGTCGAGGAACGTCTCGCGTATGGTGACGGCGTCCACGGCTATCTCCGTCGCCGTCTTGGGAAACCCAAGACGGCTCCTCTCGCGTCGCTCCTACAGAGCGCCGCTCACGGCTACCTCCGACGTGTCGCGCCGCCAGTGGTTCCTTGATCAGAGCGCGACCTTGCAGAGCTTGCCCGCAGGGCAGCCTCACGTACCGAGGGTACGTTGAATTCGCGGCGCAGGTCGGCCTCCCGCTCGGCGGCGCTGAGTTCGCCCTCCTCGAAGGCCGCTTTCAGGCGGTCGCGCACGTTGGCGGCCGCCCGGGTCGTCCGGGCGGCGAGGCTGCTCGGGGCAAGGCGAGCGGTGGCGCGATCGAGGCGCCGCATGAGGATCGCACCTACGGCGAGCCCCGCACCTACCCCGACCAGCGCAAGGACGAGGGTGGTTGCAACTCGCCGCATGTCACTCCCTCAGCTTCTTCAGGCCGCGCCGCGCACCCGTGGCGAAGGCGGCCACCTTGACGAGGGGGTTCGAGACGGTCGCTTGGAGCAGACCCACGAGGTTGTCCGCTTTCGCGGTGATGGACTGGACGCCCGCAACGATCGAATCGACCCGGGCGAGCTCGACATTGACGCCGCTGACCGTCTCACCAAGGCTCCCGAGCAGGGGGACGGTCTCGCGCGTCACGCCCTCAACCAACGCGGTGACCTGGGAGATGAGTCGGAACACGTTCAGCAGGACGATGCAGAGCACGATGACAAGCAGCCCCCAGAAGCCTGCTGCGATGATCCAAGCCCAGTCTGAACCGCTCACGAGACGCCTCCCATCCCCTTGGGCCCGGTTTCTCGACCGGGCTCCTCCCCCGACGAAGCACGGCGCCACGCCGCCACGCGTCGGGCGATCTCCGCCTCGTCCCCCCGCCCGGTCGGCTCGTAGAAGACCCTGCCCACGAGCGCGTCGGGCAGGTGCTGCTGTGGCACGAAGCCACCCGGATGGTCGTGAGCGTACTGGTAGCCGA
>JALYGD010000407.1 GCA_030777265.1 Actinomycetota bacterium
TCGATCGCCGCCGGCGACAGCAGCGCCACCCAGAGTCCCCCCTCGGAGGCGAAGCCCTTCTGCAAGCTGAAGTAGTAGGCGTCGCTGTTGCCCACGTCCAGGGGCAGTCCCCCGGCTCCGCTCGTGGCATCGACGAGGACGAGGGCATCACCCTCCGGTCGAACGATCTCCATCGCGACCCCGGTGGAGGTCTCGTTGTGGGTGAGCGCCTGCACATCGACCGAAGGCTCGCTCCGCAGGGCGGGACGGGTTCCCGGACGGGAAGTGACACGCACGGGCTCCTCGAGCCAGGGTGCTGCTGCTGTCGACGCGGCGAACTTGGTGGAGAACTCCCCGAAGACGTAGTGGAGGCTGCGGTGCTCGACGAGACAGAAGGAGGCCGCGTCCCAGAACGCGGTCGCGCCGCCGATGCCGAGCACGACCTCGTAGTCGTCGGGCAGGTCGAAGAAGTCGACGAGCCCCTCTTGGAGCCGCTCGACGACGGACTTCACCGGGGGCTTGCGATGTGAGGTCCCGAGCAGCGCGGCACCGCGGTCGGCGAGTGCAGCGACGGCCTGCGGGGGGACTTTGGTCGGCCCGCACCCGAAGCGTCCGTCGCGTGGCAAGAGCTCCGTGGGGATGAGGAGATCGGCGAGCTGATCGGTCGTCATGAACACTCCGTCTCTCCCCACCCGCCCGGGCCTACGGCCCTTCCCGGACTTTCCCACCCGGCCCGGGCCTGCGGCCCTTCCCGGCGTACCTTGGGGCGCGGTCCTTCGCTGTGCGGTGCACGGCGACTGGGAGTGAACCACTGGGTCGGCGTGCGGCCCAACCGACCGAAGCTGCCGGCTATTCTCGCTCGGACCCGGCGTTGGGAAGCCACGATGACCGCCAGCCCGCTGTCCGACCGCGTCCGGCGGATCCAGGAGTCCGCGACGCTGGCGGTGAGCATGAAGGCGAAGGGCCTGAAGGCGGCAGGTGAGCCGGTCATCGGCTTCGGCGCTGGTGAGCCTGACTTCCCTACCCCTGACCACATCGTGGTCGCAGCACAGCAGGCCGCCACCGATCCTGTTGCTCACCACTACTCCCCCGCGTCCGGGCTGCCCGAACTGCGTGAGGCGATCGTGCACAAGTCCCGGCGGGATTCGGGGCTCCAGCTCACCCTCGATCAGGTGCTCGTCACCAACGGCGGCAAGCAGGCTCTCTACGAAGTATTCCAGACGCTGCTGGGACCTGGCGACGAGGCGCTTCTTCCGGCACCGTACTGGGTGAGCTACCCCGAGCAGATCCGTCTCGCCGGCGCGGAGCCGGTCATCGTCCCGACCGCTGCGGATTCGGGCTACCGAGTCAACGTCGACCAGCTCGAGGCTTTGCTGACCGAGCGCACGAAACTGCTCGTGTTCGTCTCACCGTCGAACCCCTCAGGAGCGGTCTACCCGCCTCGGGAGGTGGCCGCTGTCGGCCGTTGGGCTGCCAAGCGGGGGCTGTGGGTGGTCACCGACGAGATCTACGAGCACCTCGTCTACGGCGACGCGGAGTTCGCGTCGATGCCTGTCGTGGCTCCGGAGGTCGCCGGCCGGTGCGTGGTCGTGAACGGCGTCGCAAAGACCTATGCCATGACCGGATGGCGCGTGGGCTGGTTCGCCGGGCCGCGCGAGGTCGTCGCGGCGGCAACCAGAATCCAGAGCCACCTGACCAGCAACGTCTGCAACGTGGCCCAACGGGCAGCGCTCGCGGCGCTCACTGGCCCTCAACAGTGTGTCGAGGACATGCGTATGGCCTTCGATCGCCGTCGACAGCTCATGGTCGAACGGGTGTCCTCGATCGACGGGGTTGTATGTCCCGAGCCCTTCGGCGCCTTCTACGCTTTCCCGGACTGCTCAGGGGTGTTGGGCCGCCACCTTGCCGGTCGCAGGATCGACTCGGCCTTCGACCTCGCCGACGCCCTGCTCGAGGTCGCAAAGGTCGCGGTCGTACCGGGCGATCCCTTCGGCGGCCCCGGCTGCTTGCGCATCAGCTACGCCCTCGGAGACCGCGACCTCGCCGACGGTCTCGACCGGATCGTGAAGGCTCTCGGCTGAGGCGCCAGCTACCGATGCTCACGTCGGCGCGCCTGCTGTGCCCTCAGACGAGATAGCAGATCTCGCCGTCGCAGACCCGCAGCACCGCGAACACGGCTTCGTGCAGCTTCTGGTGGAGCGCCCGGAAGCGGGCCGTTTCCTCGTCGACGTCGTCGGGTGCAGTCGGCGCCGGGTTCGCGAGGGGGTCTGAATCGAGCTGGGCGAGCGCGGCGTCCCAGTCCGTCTCGGCGGCGGCCAGCCTGAGACGCATCGTGGGCGCTTGCAGGAGGGCACGTTCGAGGTCCTGCACGATCGCTACCACGACATCAGTGCTCGTCCTCACGCCGGGTGTCGACAGAAGGTGGAGTGCCTGCAGCTTGCGCATGGCCATGGCGGCGATGAGGAGGGGGTCACCGAGCTCCTCCACGGCAGAGTCGATCGCCTTGAGGTCGATGGTCACCTTGCTCGGAACGTCGAACCAGGTGCGCAGCGTCTCGAAGAGCTCGGCCGTGACGTCGTGCAGAGCGAGCAGCTCGTCGGGCTTCGGAATCGTCTCCACGGCCCGACGGTACCAAGCGACGCCGCCAAGGGTGATCGCCCGGTCGGGATCAGTGCAGGTAGCCAATGTCAGCCGCTGCTTTGTCCGCTCGACAATTGGCGAGCAAGATGCCACCGTGATTGTCCTGCGCCTCGTGGTCGCGCTCGTCGGGAGCGTTGTCGTCGTGAGCACGCTGCTGTCGGCGATCCGTACGGTGGTGCTGCCGCGTCCCTACCCGGTGC
>JALYGD010000408.1 GCA_030777265.1 Actinomycetota bacterium
CCGCGCCTCATAGTAGGAGCCGTGCGTGATCGGGATGGAAAGCTCGCGTATCTCCTCGCAGCAACGGATGCAGTGATTTGTCGGCACTGCCGAGATGAGCGCCGCGAGCAGCGAAGTCTTGCCTGCACCGGGAGGGCCCGCCACCACCGTGCTCGTCGTCGTCTGCATCGTCGCCCACAAGAAGGAGGCTGCGGCGGGCGTGAGGGACCCACGCTCCACGAGCGAGTGGACTGACTCCTTACGCAGGATATGGCGGCGGATCGTTGCTGAGAGTTGGTCTGCCACAGGGGGAATGGCCGCGCTGAGTCGGGCCTTGCCGTCCAGGACCCGAGCCTGCACGATCGGGTTCTGGGCGTCGAGGTGGCGCTGCGTCGTCGCAAGCAGCCGGTCGATGATTTGTCGGTTCTCAGCCTCGCTGGTCGGGACAGCAAGGCCTTGGAGGTGTCCCATCGCGTCGAGGTAGGAGACGCGGGACCCTTCGATGAACACCTCCTCGATGTCCGGCCTCGTCAACAGCTCGGTCAACGGGCCGAAGCCGATGATCGAGGTCAGAAGTCGGCCGACCATCTCGGTGGGGTCCCGCAATGCCCGACCCTCACCGAGGTGCGCTCTGGTCTGATAACCCTCCACGGCCTCGACGACGACCTGGCGAACCCCTTCGAGGTTCGTCTTGGGATCAAGCTTCGCCCGTTCGAGGTGGGTGAGAACGTCGGAGCGGATCTCCTCGTAAGCGTTCGTCGTGACCGTCACGCCTTACCCCGCCTGGCGCGAAGCAGGGCCGCGACGGAGAGCCTTGATCCGCGGTCGGTTCTGACCGGCTTGGGTGCGACCGCGTCGGCGAGTCCGACCAGGGATCGAGTAAAGCCCCCCGATGGTACGAGCGTGCCATCCCACGACGCCTGCTCGACCTTCTCATCGAACGGGAGGAAGGTGATCGCCGATACCGCGACGCTGCGACAGATCTCGTGGTTGAGCTCGCTGCGCTTGAACCCCTCGTCGGGCGCCTTATTGAGCGCGACGTGCAGCGGGGTCCGCGGCGCGAGTGCGCGCAGGTCGGCGACCCAGTCGAGCAGTCGGGCGACACCTACCGGTGTTGACCCGCCGACTGCGACGATCTGATCGGCGCAGGCGAGCAGTGCGCGTGTCAGCCCGAAGCGTGGCGGGCCCCCGAGTCCGGAAAGGTCCTCGATCGCGTGGCTGGTGTTGACGACGAGGTGCTCGAAGCGGACCGCCAGCTCTTCCACGACCGCCAGCAGTTCGCTCGCACGCACCTCCGGCCAGTCCCGAGGATTGGGCAGCCCGCACAGTGCTTGCGTCCCGGCGGCAGGGACGTCGGCGAGAGTTTCGAGGAGGCCGCCGGTCCGGTGCTCGACGACGTCGATGGCGGTGCGAACGTTCGGGTGGAGCGGTAATCCCAGCCTTTGAGCGATGCTGGGAGCAACCTCGTCACCGTCGACGAGGACACAGCGTTGACCGCGGCGACCGAGCTCGGCAGCGACCCCGATGGCAACTTCCGTAGCGCCGACGCCTCCTGGTGGCCCACCGACGGCGATGACCGGGGCGAGCGGAGCTTCTGACCGGGCCGCGGCCTCGAGGGATGGTTTCGACCCTGGGCTGGAATCCCAGACCAACGAAGAAAGCTCGTGGTCCAGCTGCACGCTCGACGCCAGAGCAGCGATGATACGAACAAGGTCCTCGGGAGGAGTGGTCAGTGGGGCCGTCTCGTCTACCCCGAGTTCGACGAGGCGGTCCCGCCCCCAGGGCTCGTCGGGGTCGTAGACGCCCAGTACGCGGCGATCCCGTCGATGCAGTTCGTCGACGAGTCTCGGCGTGAGGAATGAGGTGAGGTCCTCAGCGACGAGCACGGTCCAGGCGTCTTCGAGAGCCTCTCGAGCGTCGAGCACGCGTGCTCGGACGATGGCTCCGCCGTGATCGGCGACGAACCGGTGCAACTGCTCGGCCCAGTCGCGCGGTGAGACGACGATCGAGATCTCCGCCTCCAGCATCGGTCAGGCTCCTGAAGGTGCTTGCGGCGAGCCGGGAGGCGGTGCGGTCGTAACCATGGGCGCCTCCGCTCCTGTAGAGCGGACGATTTCGATCGATTCGCCGTGGATGGCAGCGGCGATGCGCAACATGGTCGGCACGTCGACCGCCACGGTGATGCTGTACTGGGAGAGACCGGCGAAGCCGTCGTGGTCGGGGGTCCCCGCTGAGACGACCTCGACCCCGACTGCGACGAGCTGCACCCTGCCATCCACGACCTGAATCACGTCCACTCGGTCTCCCTCCGCCAGCGTCCCCCCGGCGGAGTGTGCAGGGTCGATGGGGATGCTCATCCACCTCAGACCGGTCTCGCTTCCGCGGCCACTGAGGTCGCTCTCCGTGACAAGCGCGCCAGCCGTGATGGGCCTGACGGCGACGCGCCCGGCCATGTCGTCGATCTCTTCAACAGTGAGGAACGGTCCGAGAATCTCATCGTCGGCGTGGACCTTGATGAGCCGGAAGAAGTCCGGCTCGACCTTCTGTCCAGGTGTGATGTCTTCGCTGGCGACAGCCACACGCACAGCGTTGTCCCCGGCCCGCAGCACGGCGAAGTTCACGAGAGCGGCCAGAAGCCCTGCGACAATCATGAGCCAATGACCGAGCGAGAGTTGGTTCAGGACCCCTCGCCTCGTCGAGGTCGAATCCGGCGGCAAATCCTGGACGGGCGCGACGTTCGAGCTGGTAGTAGACACATGGACCCCCCCGAATGCTCCAGCGCCCCGCCCAGGGTGTCCTGACGCGCCTGAAGGTAGCAGCAGTCGGACAAACGGGCCGCGTTGCGCGTCAGGCGCGCGTGTCCTCCTCGACCCTGTCCTCGTTCGGATTGTTCGCAGGTTGCGCCCGTAGCCACTCGAGGAGTTCATCCTTCAGGTACTTGAACGTCCTACCGCCAGGCA
>JALYGD010000409.1 GCA_030777265.1 Actinomycetota bacterium
TCGGGCTCGCCGGAATAACGCGGGGCACGCATGGTCCGGAACTTCACGATCGTGAACGTGCGGCCGCAAAGGCCGCTGCGCCGCTGTCGGAACAACACCGGCCGCCCCATCGCGACGAGTATGGCCACGCCAACCCCGGCGAGGATCGGGGACAGCACAACGAGCGCGACTGCCGCCACAACCACGTCCAGGAGCCGTCTCACCAGACCACCACCGTCGCCGTCTTAGGAGACCTAAGACGGCTCCTCTCGCCTCGCTCCTGGGGAGCGCCGCTTACCACGCCAGCCCTTTGCTTCGCGCGACTTCCCGATAGGTGGCCACCGACGTTGCCGCGATCCGGCCCTGGTCGAACTCCCGCAACGCCCGCTCCCGCGCGTTCGTTCCGAGTCGCCGTCGTAATCCCGGATTGGCGAGCAGACACGCGACTGCCTCGACGAGGGCCTGGGTGTTCCGGGCGGGAACGAGCAGGAGCTCATGGCCGTCGGCTCCGACCTCGCGGCAGCCTCTGATGTCGCTGAGAACCATCGCGCATCCGGTCGCCGCCGCCTCCATAGCCGATCGCGAGAAACCCTCCCGGTAGGAGGGTAGGACGAAGACGTCCAAGGCCGCATAGACGCGTTCCATGTCGTCACGCGTACCGAGGAATTGCACCCCCTCGAGTCCGTCGACCACACCGTCGGCCTTGTCAGGGTCCTGTGGGCCCACCCAGATGAACCGGGCCGGGGCGGGCCGGAGGCCCGGGCGGGCGGGCCAGGCGTGGTCAGCCAGCGCGTTAGCGGCCGCAGCGAACTCCCTCACACCCTTCTCGGCCACCCGTCGGCCTACCCCGCCGACGACCAACTCGTCGTCACCGACGCCGAGCTCGGCGCGCATGCTCGCACGGGCGCCGGGGTCGGGCCGAAAGCGGGTGAGGTCGACGCCGTTACCGACGGTCAGCGCCCGACGCCTTCCCACGGCCCAACGCAGTCGCCGGAGGTCCTCGTTGTTCTGATACAGCTCCGCATCGGAACAGCAGGCCGACAGCGCTTCGACCGCCGAGACGAGGACTCGTTTCGGCACCGGGTCGTCGGAGGAGGCCCACAACCCGTGGCAGGTATTGACGATCACGGGAATGCGCGCGGCGCGACCGAGCACCCGGCCGAGCACACCCGTCTTGGGATTGTGGGTGTGCAGGACGTCGAGCTCGAGTTCGCGCAGCGCGCCCCACAGTTCACGGCCCGCGGCGAGGTCCCGGCGGGGATCCCAGGCGCGCGTCAGCGAGGGGACCGGCACGTGGGTGACTCCGAGCCCGGTGATCTTGTCGACCCAAGGCCCGGGGGCCGAGATGCCGTAGACCGCGAAACCCGCTTTGACGTCGAGTCCGAGCTCGGTGCCGAGCAGCAAGGCGAGGCTCATGTCGACGGTTGTGAGGTGAGCAATTCGAAGGGGCCGCCGGCGCGCGCGTGGCAGGAGCTCGTCGAACGCGGTCGGGGCGTCCGCCGGGGCGCGCGGGCTACGCACGGGCACCCAGCCACTTGCCGCTGGCGACGGCCGCAGCATACGAACGCTCGGCAAGTAGGCCACCGCGGAGCTTCGCCGCGAAGAAGTCGATGGGGTCGGTGCGCCGAACAGGCACCCGTTTCAGCCTCATGAGGTCGACGCCGGGGCGGTTGCGCCCGAGGTTTCCCGTGGCCGCGGAACGGAACCGAGCCCGCAGCTCCCCTTCCATCCGCGCCACCGGGACCCCCCAAGGGAAAGCGAAATGCCGTGGAGCGACGCCGAGCCGCTCCACCAGGGCCTCAGTGCACTGCTCCAGCTCTGTAGCGGTGAGACGTTCTGGCCGTGCATGCGTATGCGTGTGGTTGCCGACCGTGCACAGCGGCGAGGAGGCGAGCTCGCCGAGCTGCGTCCAGCTCAGAGCGGAGCCCGTGGCCTGCGCCGTCGAGCCCTCCCAGCGCAGCTCTCGGCCCACGTATGCGGTCGCCACGTAGAGGGTGAACGGCAGCCCCCGAGCCTGGAGCAACGGAAACGCGTTCTCATGGACGTCAGCGAAGCCGTCGTCGAAGGTCAGGACGAAACGTGGCGAATCGTCCCCCGCCTCGAGCGCGTCCAGCGCAGCATCCAGCCCCACGACCTCGTGCTCGCTGAGCAATTCGAGTTGACGTTCGAAGGCGGGCAGGGAGACGTCAAGCTCGTCGAGGGTTCCGCCGCCGATGCGATGGTAGATGAGGATCGTGAGACCACGGGCGGGGACACGCCGATCGAGCCCCGCCAGGCAGCGCTTCAATGCGGTTCGGGACAACATGGTGGCAACCCCAATCCGGACCCCTCGGAGTGACCCCTCTTGGAGTGCGCGACACGGACGCGCCAGCTTCGAGCGCCTGCCCAGGCACGGTTGCAGACCGATCGAGGACCCACTAGTGACGGGTGTCCCCGGCTCTCGCGTGGTGGCGTCAACTGGTAGGGGCGGACCAGTTCGGGGCGGAAGCGCCTGGCGCTGGGGCGCGGCCGCTCAGGGCGTGAGGGAGATGACCCTCTTCCCAGACCCCCCACGAGGAGGTGGGCTGCGCCTGGAATCGCAGGCGGACCTCATCGACGTGGGCAGCGAGCTCGACCAGCAATGCGTAGAGGAACACGAGCAGGCCGATCTCCTGCAGAGAGTCGGACAGGGCCGCCAGAAGCCCGAACTGCAGCGTGACCTCG
>JALYGD010000410.1 GCA_030777265.1 Actinomycetota bacterium
GCGCAGGGGGGTGGTGGAGCCGGGAAAGCGGCAGCCCCGGTCCCGCGCCTCCACCGCCAGCCGGACCTCGGCGGGGATCTGAGCGGCACGGGCTTGGACGACACCGCCAGGGGGCGGGCACCGTCGACAGCACCACCCGCAGGTCGGCATCCTGTGCCAGCCGTTCGACGGTGGCGGCGGTGAGGGTGGCAGCCTTTGGGGGCGGCCAGTTCCACCAGCCCTGCGTGGTGGTGGTGATCTGGACCAGGTCGACGTGGACCACCAGGGCGGGGCGGGCGGGTCGTCCCTTCCTCCGCCCAGCCAGTCCGAGCAGATGCGTTGCAGACCGTGGGCGCGCTGCTTGGCCCGGCTGGAAGGCTCCCCCGGGCTAGTCGGTTCGCTGTTGGGGGGGTCGCAGGCGGCCTCCAAAGCGTTGAGCACGGTAGCGCCGGCGCCGGGTCGAGTTCGACGTAGAGGCGCTGATAGACCCGTCAAGACAGGGTTGGACGGACAGAAAGCTGGCGGCCACCCGCCGCTGCTCACGGCGTTGCAGCTTGCGCGCCCCGTCGAGTTCGTCGGACGCGCGTTCCACCGCCCACACCAGCTCGTCAGGCGAGTAGCCGTCGATGCGTTCGATGGAGGCCTCCACCGGGGCGTCGATCTCAGGCAGGTCGTCCACCGCCAAGCGTCGCAGGCGGGCCACGATGCCACGTACCTGCCCCCACGAGAGGGGAAAACTCCGTTACGCCCCCTCGGCGACCAGCTTCCAAACTTCTTCACAGCCTGAAGGAGGCGGCGCAGGGCAAGCACGCCACTCCCGTTCGACCTGACGTCTGCCCCCCGCGACTCGAGTAGAACCTGCTGGTGACGCTCACGGGGAGGCAGGCCGACGAGGACCTGGGGCGCTAGCCGTCACGCGTCGGCTGCCCCCGACGCATCAAGGACCTGCAGCAGCTGCTCCTGGAGCCACGCCAGATGGTCCATGATGGCGAGGGTGGGCACGACGGGGTGATCGTCGGGCAGGTTGTCCCGCTCGAAGTGCTCGATTCCGATGCGGGCCCCGAGCGTGAGGCGCAGGTCGTTGAGAACACCTAGGACGAGCTCGGGCTCGTACGCCACGAGGTCGACTCGGAAGCGGCCTCGTCGGACCACGCCCCGTTCGATGATCCCGACGAGCTCCTCGAGACCCGCAAGCCGCTCCCGCAGCAGATCGTCGAATATGAGGCGCCGGACCTCGACATCGGTTTCCTGATCACCCGAGACGCAGGCTGGGAACAAGCGGGCGACCACGGGGTCGGCCATATCCGGGTCCACGAGGAGCGTACGTAGACCTGCCGGCAGGGTGCGTAGCAGCTCGACCTCGAACTCCTCCAGCTCCAAGCGGACCGCGTCACCCATCCGGCGTGCCCGGGCCATCAGCGCGACCGCTGCATGGTGGCCTGGAGACCATGGGCGTGGAGCTGTCGAACGTGAAGCTCCGCCATTTCCCGCGGCTCGCTCGCGACGAGTGCCTTGCCTTTGTGGTGGACATCGAGCATGAGTTTGCGAGCGACCGGTTCGGGAAAGCCGAAGATCTTGCGAAAGACGTAGACCACATAGGACATGAGGTTCACAGGGTCGTCCCATACGATGACGTCCCAGGGGCCCTCCGGCTTGACGTCTTCACCGGTGTCGAAGTCGGGGCGGCGTACCGGGGCGGTCACCGGAGCGGCGAGCGTTTCAGCGCCCGGTCCGATGCCTTGCGACACTCCCTCGGGAACAATCGCAGCTGGCGACGACTCGGCGATGATCGCGGACGGTACGGCGAGCATCTCCTTGTCCTGATCTGACAATGAAAGCTGGCAGGGAACCTCAATGATGAGCCACCATACCTCGCCGAGCAAATGAATCGGGCTTGGAGGGGAACCGGGGGCCGGGATGGGAGGTTGCGGAGGCAGAGGGGCCAGGGCTGCTCGCATGCTGTTAGCCCCCGCGTAGGCGCGCCAGCTCCTGCTCACACTCTTCGACGAACGCTGCGGCAGCATCGAGACGGGCGGGTAGGCGTTGCGACTCGTTGCCGATGACGTCCAGGCGGCCTCGCACAGCCTCGGCGAGGGTCCTGTCGGTATGGGCGATGGCGCGCCGCAGCCGCGGGTCCACGTGCGCGTCCAGAGCATCGCCTTCTGCAACGAAGCGCTGGAGACGACGACGGTCCGCCTCGAGAAATTCGCCGTAACGACGCAAGGCCGCCAGCTCCTCCCGGGCTCGGAGCAGCGTGAAATACGCCGCCTCGACCTCGTCACGCCCGACCCGAGCCACCTTCTCGTGGCCTCCTCCGTCGCCGTCCTAGGAAGCCTAAGACGGCTCCTCTGGGCGTCGCTCCTGCGGAGCGCCGCGCACCTCGCTTGTCCTCCGCGCACGTCGCAAACGCTACGTCGCGTTGAATGGCTAGGCGAGCGACTCCGCCCGGCGTCTCAAGTCACCGAGACCCGTCTCCAGGATGAGCTTCGCCGCCCGCTGCTTCAAGAAGCCGGGCAAGGGGAAAGCGACGTCGACGTCGAGTGTGTAACGCACTCGCGTCGTGCCGTTCTCCTCGCGCAGCAGGTATTCCCCGTTCAGAGCTTCGATCTGATCACCTTCGACGAGATGCCACGTCAGGCGGTTCTCTTCGTACCCGTAAGCGAGCACGTACGTGAGTTCCATCACCCAGGCGTCCACGCGATACCAGACCTGGATGGGGCGCCCTTCCGCGTCAGCCTCACGTATCTCGACCTCTTTGACGTTCTGCGCCCACTCCGGGTAGCGCTCGAAGTCAGTGATCACGTGCATCACCGTCGCAACGGGAGCAAGCACGAGGGTCTCCTCGCGTGCCATCTCGGCCACCTGCACACCCTCCCTGGGAGGGCTGCCCCGCGGCGGGGCGGTGTCCACTCCCGCGCTCCGAGGCTGAGGGTAGCGAGCTCGCTCGAGAGGGGCTGGGACCGCCGGGAGCAGCGGGACCGGCGTCAGCCTGGGGGCGGGGACACGAGACGGTCAGCAAGCTCATGCGACAGTCGCGCCACCCCGGCCTCCAGCTCCCGAAGCGCGCGCACGTCGCGGCGAACACGTCGCCGCAGCCGCTCGAGTTCCTCGATCGCAGGGCCCAGTGCATCCGAGCCCTCGCCGTCCCAGGCTGGGCATACCCGGCGGAACTCGCACCAGTTGCAAGCCTGGCTGGGAGCAGGGTCGTAATACTCTGCCCGCACCGCTGCAGCGACCCGGCTGACCGTTCGGCGCGCGCCATCGAAGTCGATCTCGTCTGTCGCGACCTGCACCTGGACCCCGGGGACCACGAAGTAGAGGGTGACCGCGGAGGGCATGCGGCCGTAGAGGTGCTCGCAGGCGAGAGCATAGATCGATAGCTGAA
Organism: Actinomycetota bacterium; assembly: GCA_030777265.1. GTDB lineage: Bacteria > Actinomycetota > Nitriliruptoria > Nitriliruptorales > JAHWKO01 > JALYGD01. The sequence continues at coordinate 3,365 of JALYGD010000410.1, forward strand.
GCGACGAACGCACCCTGTCTCGGTCTTTCACCCGCTTGTTCGTCTTGTAATCGATGACCTCGAGACGCCCGTCATCATCCACATCGACACGGTCGATGTAACCCATCACGACGGCGTCGGCGCCAAAGGGTACGGAGAACCACTTCTCGACGTCGGCCGGGAGGCGGTAGCGGAGGGACTCCCGGGCGTGGAATCGGCGCAGCACGCCCTGAGCGTGTCGATACCAGAGGAGCTGCTCGTCGCGCGACAGGCCTTCAAAGCCCGACGAGTCCCACTCTTCGTAAAGGAAACCCAGAAGGTCCTGCTCGCTCGGGCACACCGGCAGCTTCTGGTCGTAGAAGCGCTCGAGGGCGGCGTGTATCGAGCTTCCGAAGGACAGGTGAGGGCCGGGGACACCCGGCAAGCCCTCGAGATAGGCAAAGCGGAACTTCGCCGGGCAGGTCTCGTACGTCTCGATCCGCGAGAAGGACAGGCGCACCCGCCCTTCCCCGTCGAGGAGAGGAGAGCCCGCAGGCTCGAGCTCACCATAGGCGCCCGGGGCGTCAGGAAGATCTCCTGGTGCCTCCAAAGGCAGAGGGATGGAAGACCCAATGTCAGTCGGGGCCGTCCGCCCCGGTCTCCGGCCCGTCCCGATCTCCTCCGCGGCTCCCATGTCACCTGTGACCTCCGAGCCTGGTTGGGCCATCACTCTGCCCGCCTTTCAGCAGGGTCGGGCGCCATCACTCTCTCCGCCTTCCCGGCAGGCTCGGGCGCCATGCGCCTCGGCCTGTTCCCCGACATCGCGTCAAGGCGAACGAGACTAACTCGGGCCTGCGACGGATCGGCCGAACCCTCACCTGCCATTGTGGGCGGACGACTTTGACCGCCCTCGGTTCCCCCGCCGGCTGCGCTGGTCAGCCGTGTGGTGACTTGGCAGCGGGGCTCCCCACCAGCTTGAGCGCAGCCTCGTGGAGGAGGCCGTTCGTGGTGAGGGCACTGCCGCCCGCGTCGCTATCGGCTCCGTCAAATGCGGTCAGCCGACCCCCGGCGGCCTCGACGATGATCTTCGGGGCGGCCAGGTCCCAACGCTCCACCTCGGCATCAAGTGCGACGTCGATGCCTCCGGCCGCGACAAGACAGTGTTGCCAGAAGTCGCCGAATCCTCGTTGTCGGGCCGTTCGACGTGTGAGGCGGGCGATCAGTCCGGTAGTCGCCCCGAAGTAACTCAGTCCTCCGAATGACACGTGCGCCTGGGAGAGGTCGGATACTCCGGAGACCCGCATGTCGCGGCCGTCCTGACGTGCTGGCCCTCCGGCCACCCCATCCCAGCGCGTGCCAAGCGCAGGAGCGGATACGACCGCGACGACTCCTCGGCCCTGGAGTTCGAGCGCGATCAGCGTCGCGAAGACGGGAACGCCTCGAATGAAGTTCTTCGTGCCGTCGATCGGATCGAGGATCCATGTTGGCGCATCGCCAGGCCCCTGCAGGCCCTCCTCCTCGCCCAGCACGGCATGGGACGGGAAGCGTTCGGCGATCGTACGACGCATGGCGTCTTCCGCGGCCCGGTCCGCCTCGGTCACCGGCGAGCCGTCGGCTTTGAGTTCGAACTCGTGCCCAGTGTCGGCTGCTGGCTGGCCCGACGGTGGCTGCCATCGGTCGGCCTGTCCCTGTCGGAAGGCGGGCAGAGTGATGGCGTCGGAGAGGTCGGCGAGCGTGTGCGCGAACCTAAGCGCCTCGAGCGTGAACGGAGCAGATGACGGGTCGGGCTGGGGCCTCACCAGTTGAACGCCATCTCATCGAAGCGCATGATGATGTCATTCGGCTGTACGGTCAGGGTGACCTCCTCCTCCGGGACCCATAAAGGGATACAGGGGCCCTGTCCGGCGTGGCCCATGAGACAGACGAGGATCTGCCCCTGCTCGTCAAGACCGACGATCTGTCGTGCGTACGACAGAAGCTCCATGAAGGAGGCGTTCCCGGCACGCCGCTTCTGATACGTGCTCGCCCAGCGCGCCTCGGACCGGCCGAAGTTCGCGATGACCTGCCCCGGATGCAGTTTCGTCAACTGCGACAACGACCGCACGCCCTTCAGCGGCTTGTCCTGCTTCCCCGACTTCCCCAAGCGGACCGCCGCCGCAGGCTCCGACAGCGGGGGGGGAAGGTCCGTGAGCTCGAACGTGCCCGCAGCCTGAGCGGCCTTCTGCCGCTCGACAGGTACGACGACCTCCGTATTCGACTTGCTCGTCGTCACCCGACTCTCCTGATCGCAGTCATGTGCAGGGGATGTACGTGCCGACCGCCGTGGGTCCCGTGATGCAGTAAGCCGTCACGTCGGCATCCGCGATGACCAGAGCGGCTGCGCGGCGAGGATGGTAGCGGCCCGTGCACCGTCTGCTCTCGGGGCCGCAAGACCGCTGGTTGGCAGCTGCCTCGGGCCTTAGCATCGGCTGATGTTTTCGTTCCTGTCGTGGCTTGGCTGATCGTGGCCTGACCGATCACATCGCTTCATCGCCACCTACCAAAGGCAGCGCTCATGAGCTTGCTGACCTGGCTGGACATCGCGGCCATGATCGCCCTCACCCTGTTCGCGGCCGCAACGGCTCTCCTCGCCTACTGGTTCGGGGTGCGCGACGGCATAGCCCGCGCATCAAGGAGCGAGAGTTGCTGTCGTGGTGGGGTGTGGGACGTACCCGATTATCCGCCGGACCCGGACTTCGAACTGGAGCACAAGCACTGACGTGCTTCGCGCGCATCTCGACGCTGACGAAGTGCCGGGTGGCCGACGGGCGCGTCAAGAGCGAACTCCTGCTCGTCTCCTCGACACTCGGCGGCCGTCCTCCTTGAAGGCGCGAAGTTGCCTCGGGCAGGAACCCGCGGTTCCCAGCCCGCCGGCGGTGGTCGCTGCTCGATCCGACCCCAAGCGCGGACGACTGCGTGCCCAGGCCGCGGACGGCGCGAACCAGCTTGACCACCCGGAGCTTTCCAAGATGCGGCCGCAACCGCCCCCGAGCAGCGGGATGTTCTCAGCATAGTCCGATATGTGGGACAGGACGGGCACAACACATTATCGTGTAGGCATGGCAGCCACCCCCCCACCGCGTCCCACACAGGGCGTCCTCAGCGAGGCCTGGGCCCTCTACAAGGACCACTGGCAGCACCTCGCTGGGATCGCGTTCCTCGTCTACCTCCTGCTCGGCGTGGTGAGTTTCATCCTCACTGCGGCGCTCTCGTGGCTCGGCGCGATCCTCGCATTCGTTCTCGGCCTCGTCGGCGTCTACTGGCTGCAGGGGGCACTCGTCCGCGCCGTCGAGGATGTCCGCGACGGCCGCGTCGATCTCTCGATGCGCGAGACACTCTCCGGCGTGCAGCCCTTCATCGGTCGCATCACCGGCGCTTCCATCCTCGCGGGAATCGCCATCGTTGTCGGCCTGCTCCTTTTGATCGTCCCCGGGTTGTTCCTGCTGACGATCTGGTCCGTCCTTGTGCCCGTCATCGTGCTCGAGAACCGCAGCATGATGGGGGCGTTCG
>JALYGD010000411.1 GCA_030777265.1 Actinomycetota bacterium
ACTTCGAGATGTCCCAGTTCTGGCAGAACCGGCAGGCGAGGTTGCACCCGGCAGTGCCGAACGACAGCACCGAGCTGCCGGGCAGGAAGTGGTTGAGCGGCTTCTTCTCGATGGGGTCGATGCAGAAACCGGAGGAGCGGCCATAGCTGGTGAGCACCACCTGGTCGTCCAAGCGGGCGCGCACGAAGCACAGCCCCCGCTGGCCCTCGCGCAGCTTGCAGGCGCGAGGACAGACATCGCACTGGATCCGTCCGTCGCCGAGGAGGTGCCAATACCTCGTGGGCACGGTGAACCCGTCCCACGACGGCTTCCCGTGGTCGGCCTCGGCGGCCTCGGACGTGCTTGCGGTCAAGGGCATCCAGCCAGGAAAACGACCCGGCAACGCCGGCTATTCCCCGCCCCGACAACCACGAGCGATGCGATCCGTGCCACCTCACGTCACTGACGCTTCACCGCGGGCCATCGTCGAAGGGCCGCCCCATCGACGTAGCGGCGGCAGGGCCTCGTGTGATGACACGAAAACGGATGCGCGCGGCACAGCTCGACCAGCGGCCTCGACCGCAGGCGCCATCTGACACGGGCAGCTCGACGCCCTCGGGGCGCAATGACGAGGAGTGGGAGGAGTTCTACCTTGGCCACGACACCTACCGGGCGTGAACCAGACGGCGACGCTTCCTCGGTTCGCCTTGCTGAATTCGGGTCGGATCCCTGGAGTGCCGGCGGGATCAGGGAACGTCGCTCGAACCACTGCCGCCGGCGCCGCGACTCGTCCCACGGCGTCGCGCGTGAGCGGGAACGAGCGGGTGCTCGACGGCGAGCAGCCGGTTGAAGGTGACGGCGACGACCGTGACCAGGAGCACGGCGAGCATCATGGTGACCAGCTCCGTCGAGCTCTTCAACACGCCGAGGCTGACGAGAAGGGTTGTGGCGCCAGCCGGAGGGTGGGGCGACCGGATCGCCCGCAGCAGCAGGGCCGTCAGGGCGACCGAGAGTGCCGCGGCGACTACCCGCGTCGGCTTCAGGCCCTGCTCCGTCACGGCTGCATCGTCCCCCAGGCCGAAGCCGTAGAGGCAGGCGGCTCCCACGAGGATGGCGACCAGGTGACCGAGGACCGCGTGCTTCGCACTTGCCGCCGGCTGCTTCGGCGACTCGAAGAAGAGCACGACCGTCGGCCCGAGGCTCGGAAAGAGGTAGGGCTGCTCGATGGCGAGCCCGACGACGCCGGAGAGCGCAAGTGTCATCAGGCACAGGAGGAACGAGTAGATGCCCACTCCCAGCTCGCCCGTCCGCTCCTGCAGTCGGTCGAGCACGCCACGCCGGCCGTTGCTGACGACGCCGTCCGCGCCCGCCCTGCGCCGACCTCGGTCTGACCGTTCAGCCATTCAGCGGACGACGGATGTCCTCAGATGGACCCCGGCCCACCGCCAGGAGCTCGGTGTCGCCAGCGCCGGGGCGCGGCCTCGGTACGACCGCCCGAGGCGTCTCGGCGAACGTACACGTCATCGAGGAGGTGATGAGCCCGACGTAGGCCGGCAGATGCATCCGCTCGTCCTCTCCAGGATGGTCGGCTGCCAAGCGGTCTTTCGCGGGTCGTCGGTCCTCGACGAACGGCGACAAACGCTCGCCCGCGTGCCCGGGGGGCCGGGGGCGCTCCCGGACCTGGCAACACCGACGAGGAAATTGGTCCAGCCCTCGTTCAGCGTCGTGCGTCGGTCACGTAAGCAGCAAGATGAGCACGATGATGAGCAGGATGCCGCCGAGTCCGATGCCTGGCGTTCTGTATGCGCCTCCTCCGTAGCCGAAGGCAGCCAGAAGGACGAGGACGAGCAGCACTATGAGGACAATCTCGATGAGCCCCATGAACTCTAGTTTTCCCGACGCGTGCTTTGCCGAACCCTGGTCGAGCAGTAGGTGAAGCTGCCGACCGGGAGGTCCACGGGCAACGGCGAGCTTTTGGAAAACTGGTGGCTGCCACGCCATCGCTCTCAGCTCGAACGCTCGTCGGGGGCCGGTGAAGCCGAGACCGG
>JALYGD010000412.1 GCA_030777265.1 Actinomycetota bacterium
GAGCCCCGGCCAGATCGGCAGCCGCGGTAGCGGCTGAATAGGAGGGTTGGATGGCGGCGATCCCGCAGAACTATCTCGCCGTGATCAAGGTCGTCGGCATCGGCGGTGGCGGCGTGAACGCCGTGAATCGGATGATCGACGCCGGGCTACGCGGGGTGGAGTTCATCGCGATCAACACCGATGCGCAGGCCCTGCTCATGTCGGACGCCGACGTGAAGTTGGACGTCGGACGGGACCTGACGCGGGGGTTGGGGGCGGGTTCCAATCCCGCGATCGGGCGGCAGGCGGCCGAGGACAACAGGGACGAGATCACCGAAGTGCTGAAGGGTGCCGACATGGTCTTCGTGACCGCCGGGGAGGGCGGTGGCACGGGGACCGGCGGCGCACCGGTGGTTGCCGAGGTCGCGAAGGAACTGGGGGCGCTGACGATCGGAGTGGTGACCCGGCCGTTCTCCTTCGAGGGACGGCGGCGCAACCTCCAGGCCGAACAGGGCATCAAAGACCTGCGAGACAAGGTCGACACGCTCATCGTCATCCCCAACGACAGACTGCTGCAGATCGCCGACGGCGAGACCTCAGTCGTGGAGGCTTTCCGGCTTGCCGACGAGGTTCTACTTCAGGGCGTTCAAGGCATCACGGATCTCATCACGACGCCTGGACTCATCAACCTCGACTTCGCCGATGTCCGCACCGTCATGAAGGATGCCGGCTCGGCGCTCATGGGCATTGGTCAGGCGCGTGGTGATGAGCGCGCCCTCGAGGCGGCCAAGCTCGCCATCTCGTCGCCGTTGCTCGAAGCATCGATCGATGGAGCACGGGGCGTGCTCCTCATGCTCGCCGGCGGGACCGACCTCGGACTGTTCGAGGTCAACGAAGCCGCTGACGTTATCACGAAGGCCGCTCACGCTGACGCCAACATCATCTTCGGGGCAGTCATCGACGACAGTCTCGGGGACGAGGTGAAGGTCACGGTGATCGCGGCCGGCTTCGACAAGTGGGACGGGGGGATTACCCAGGAGCGCACGTTGGCAACCAGTCGGCCGGGCATCGTCGAGCCCCGGATCGCCCCCGTACCAGCCCCGTCGCTCGGACTCGAGGAAGAAGAGGAGCAACAGGAGGAGGAAGAAGAGGAGGAGGAGGAACTGCTCGCCGAGGACGGCATCTTTCGCCGCGTCCCCCGTGAACGCCCGTCCGTCGTCATAGACGCCGACGACGACCTCGACATCCCCTCGTTCCTGCGGTGAACAAACTCGTTGAGCCGGTGGCGCTGGCCCCGGGTGTTGGTGCGTGGTTCACCGGGCGGGCGGCAGGCAACCTCTCGCATCATCGACCGCACCTGCCGGCGCACCTTGCCCGATCGCGGACAGCCGCGACTGGCGCCATGGGGCTACACCCCGACGCCGTGCACAGCATGCGACAGGTGCACGGCGCGACCGTGGGAGTCGTCGACGACTCCACCCCGTGGGGAGCGGAACTACGGGGAGTCGACGCGCTCGTTACCGCGCAACAGGGCAAGGCGCTGGTCGTGCAGGTAGCCGACTGCGTCCCCCTGCTGATCGCGGCGACGAATGGGCCGATCGCGGCAGTTCACGCAGGCCGCCGAGGCGTACAGGCGGGGGTGGTGGAAGCAACCCTCGAGGCGCTCGACGCCCGCGGCGCGCCACCCGAGACGCTGCGAGCCGTGATCGGACCCGCCATCCGCGGCTGTTGCTACGAGCTTCCTGCCGCCCTCCGCGACGAGGTTGCGAGTGAGCGTCCCGAGGCGGCCGCAGTGACGTCTTGGGGCAGACCATCGCTGGATCTGCCGGCCGCAGTCGCTGCATGCCTCTCCGCGGCGGGAGTCGACGTGCTCGAGTCGGGCGGGGCGCGGTTCGGGTGTACGCACTGCGATCGGGCGCGACGCTGGTTCAGCCATCGAGGCGATCCGCAAGCTGGGCGGCAAATCGGCGTCATCGTGCGCTGGAACGACGCTGGCTCTGCACCCTCAGGCCTCGGCCGGGCGGGTTCCGATGCCGTCCCCGCCTCGGCCGACTCCTCGCCGCTAGCGATCCCGGGAGGCAGCGTGTGAACGCCCTCGCCGCCGAATCCGCCGCTGGCTTCCCTGAGCTGGTCGCCGAGCTCCGCGCCCGCCTCGCCGAGGTCCGTGCCTCGATCCGTGCGGCCTGTGAGCGCGCTGGCCGACCTCCTTCATCAGTGCGGATGGTAGGCGTGACGAAGAAGCGTCCTCCCGAGGTAATTCGAGCAGCTGTCGCCGTGGGTCTGACGGATTTGGCCGAGAACCGGGTGCAGGAGATGCTCGCGAAGATGGAAGCCGTCGACCTGTCGTCGGAGACGGCTGACGAAGCGGCCGCGGCGGCGGGCGAACAGGGCGGCCTGGGTGGAAGAGTGGTGAACTGGCACCTGGTAGGGCGCCTGCAGCGCAACAAGGCCCGAGACGTCGTAGGCCGTGCCGTCCTCGTGCACTCCCTCGATCGCACCTCACTTGCGAACGAACTGTCGCGACGCGCCGAGCAGGCCGGCGTCGTCCAACGCGTCCTCGTCCAGGTAAATGTTGCTGGAGACCCGGCGAAGGCCGGTTGCTCACCTGATCGCCTGCTCGGCCTCGTCGGCCACGTCAGAAGCCGTCCCAACCTCGTTGTGGAAGGGCTCATGACCATGCCGCCGTTGCTATCGGCCGGGATCGACCCGGGTCAGGCTGCCCGCCCATATTTCGCGCGACTGCGAGAGCTCCGGGACAAGGTGCGGGAGGAATGCCCTGAGGTGACCCACCTCTCGATGGGTATGAGCGGCGACTTCGAGGTCGCGATCGAGGAGGGGGCCACGATCGTGCGTCTGGGTACGGCGTTGTTCGGACCTCGCCCGGACGAGCCTTACGGGCCCTCCCCGACGGAGCCGGCAGCGGGTCGAACGCCCGAGGAGGAGCGATGAGCGGGATGTGGCGGAAAACGCTCACCTATCTCGGCCTTGTCGAAGAGGCCGACGAAACCGACGAGCATCAGGTCATACCCGACCAGGTTCCCCCGGCCCACCCGGCGGCTCCGCCACCACCGCCGCCCCCACCCCCGCGACGGGCTCGCCGGGAAGGGCAGGGCCGTCCCCGGCGAGCTGGGGAGCACGGGACGAACGTTCGGCCGTTGCCGAATTCGGAGCCTAGGTCGACCCACGTCCGTCCACTGAACTCGGCCTTGGTGCGGGTCGGCATCGTGCGAGCGGCCAGCTTCGACGATGCGGAAGAGGTCGGGGAGCGCTATCGCAGCGGACAGCCCGTCCTGCTCGACCTCGCCGGCGTGGACGCGAAAGTCGGTCGCCGGCTGCTCGATTTCGTCAGTGGCGTGACCTTCGCCCTGCGAGGACGCATCGCGCCGGCGGGTGAGCGGGCGTTCCTGCTGCTACCACACGGCTTGGACATCCCATTCGACGAGCGTCGGCGCCTGATGGACCTCGGCTATCAGGTCCTCGTGCCTGGCGAGAGCTGACCGGGGCAGAAGGACGACTCCGGTGAGCGGCGCTCCAGAGGAGCGACGCGAGAGGAGCCGTCTTAGGTCGCCTAAGACGGCGACGGGGGTGGTCCGGGAAACATCTGAGGTCGCAGTCCACCCGACGCGGCCGGCGCCTGAAGCCATGCCAGCCCGGCCCGCGCCAGAGGCCATGGATGTCTGAACGGCGGTTTCCACGCCCCCGACTTGCGGTCGTGAAAGTGGGCTCGAACAGCCTTCGCGGGCAGGGAGGGCGGCTCGATCGCCACCAGATCGCCGCCCTCGCCGATCAGGTAGCCGC
>JALYGD010000413.1 GCA_030777265.1 Actinomycetota bacterium
ACTCTCGACCCCCTGGCGGACGCGGTAGAGGGTGCGGTTGCGGAGGTGGTTCGCCCCCGGCCAGTCAGGTACGTCTTGCGCGGAGCGTGGCTGGGTCACGCCCTGCATCCCCTTCTCACGGACTTCACGGACGGCCCTTGGATGGCCGCCTCCTTCTTGGACCTCTTCGGCCCGAAGGGGTCCTCGCCCGCCGCTCGCAGACTTGTCGGGTTCGGTCTCGTCGCGGCGGTGCCCACCTTGCTGTCGGGCCTGGTTGATTGGGAGGAAACCGAAGGCGCACAGCGGCGGGTCGGCCTCGTCCATGCCGCGACGAGCAGCCTCGCGACCCTTCTCTATGCCTGCTCGTTCGTCGCGCGGCGCAGGGGCAACGAGCGGGGCGGCGTCGTTTTGGGCCTTCTCGGCGGGACGGTGGCGTTTTGGGACGGCTATCTCGGCGGCGATCTCGCGTTGGTAGGAAGAGTGGGCGCGGGACGGCGACTACCAGGGCTGGAGGCCCGGGCGGGCGGGGTAGATCTCGGCTGCCGCGGCACCTCGTCAGCTGCGACCTCGCATCGCCCCACCTAGAACCGGCGCCTCTTCTGACTCGATGTCCAGGCCGGGGCGTCGCCTTCCGCTCCGATTCCACCGCGCTGGTCGTACCCGCGCCTGCTCCTGCAGCCATGCGTAATGGCGAGCGCCTCCCACTTCGAGGGGATGGTCACCACGAAGCCGACAAGCGCCCAGCGCCGGGCCCCTCGGGGGCTGTCCAGCGCGATCGCGGGCACACTGGCCGCGGACTAGGCGTAGAGCAGGGCGTTGTAGGACGGCACCCAGCGAAGCCCTCGGCTTGCTCGAGAAGCGGCAGGCCGCGGCGGACCGACCATGGCCAGACGTCGAAGTGCAAGATGACGCCTGTCGGTCGGCGCTTCAGTTCCGCCGCGACACGCCGGCGAGCAGTTCCGCATCCTGGATCAGGTGCCGGTTTCCCAGGAAGCGGCCGAGGACGCGTCGACGAGCGTTGCGTCCAAGTCGCGCGGCTGTGTGGGGCTCGGTGAGGAGGCGTTGGACGGCCCGAGCGAAGGCGGGGAGGTCCGCCGGATCGGGCACGAGCATGCCGTGCCTGCCGTCGACGATCTGGTCCTGAATACCCCCGACAGCGCTGGCAACCACGGGCCGCGCCTTCCACATCGCTTCGGTCACGGTGAGACCGAAGCCCTCCGCCAGGCTCTTCTGCACCACCACAGCGGCATGCCGCTGGATCGCGTTCACCATTGCGGCGTTCTCGTCGAGGTCGTCCATAGGCAGGCAGACGAGGTGGATGCGGTCCCGGGCCGGAGCTGGCAGACGTTCCCAAGCGCGTACGCATTCGTCGAGCACCTCGGCGCCTTCCGGGTCGTCGGCCACACTCGCGACCGACGGCCCGACCAGCGCGAGGTGGGCGCCATGATCGACGCCTGCGGCGAACGCGCGCATGACGCCGAGCATGTCCTTGAGCCGGTCCCAGCGTGAGACCTGCACGACCAGCGGGATATTCGCCGTGGGGGTGGCACCGCCACGCACGATCTCAGCGCGGCGCTGCACGATGATGCTCGCGCCGTCGCGGTTTCGGTAGGCGGGAGCGACGCCGTTGGCGGAGATGAGCCCGAGGTGTCCGACTATGGCCCGCGCCGCGTCCGCCTCGAGCGGCTGGTTCTTCGCGGCGAACGGGTCTATGGAGGGTGGGACGAGCCGCACCTTGTACCGCGGCATCCATGGGTGGACATGTGGGCGGCGGGAGAACACGTAGGCATCCGCTGCTTCGAGGTAGGGGCGGAGGAACGACCAGCCAGCGTGGGCGAGGCCGTTCGGTGTGTCGCAGCCGACGTGGCAGCGCCAGATCACGGTCGCGCCGGCCTCGCGGAGCGGTTCGACCAGCCCGGCGGTCTGCGGGTCGTGGAGCACGGCCACATCGCCGCGTCGCACGAGCCGGGTCAGCTGGCCGGCGTTGCCGTCCGCGACCGCGTCATAGCAGGCGCGCTCGTCGCCTCCGAGTTCGCCACCATCGCCGCGGCTGCCGTGCAGGTGGTTGTGGAGGCGTTTCGTCACGGTGAAGAAATCCGGCCGGCCTCCGACGACGACCCATCGGGCGTCGACGCCAGCTCCTCGGAGGTAAGCGAGGAGGACCGGAAGCATCTCGGCCACTCCCCCTCCGGCCGCCGTCGAGTTCACGTGCCAGAGAGTGCGGCCCGCCATGAGCGTGCCGGTGACAGTCAAGGCGTCACGCAGCCGCTGCAGGTGCGTCGCTCCGATGATGGAGGTGAAGCGCTCGAGGGGCTCGGTCGTGATGGGAACTTCCTGCACCACC
>JALYGD010000414.1 GCA_030777265.1 Actinomycetota bacterium
CCGCCTCGGGCCGCCCGAGGCTGGGCGAACGGGCAGCTAGTTCCTTGTGCTCCCTTGCCTCGACGTACCGTTCGTGGCCGACGACCCCGAGAAGTGCCCAGGTGGCGCCCGGAGGAGCGGAGCGCGCCCCTTCGAGAACCGCCAAGCGCTCAACCGTGGGAAGGGGCGCGCCCACGACCGCCGAAATGCTCCGGACGCGCCAGGGGCCTTCGTCTCCTCCTGCGAACGCGACCGGGAGGATCGGCATACTCCTCACGGTATCTTGCGCTCGTCTTCACGCAGAGTCCCGGAAACGAGGCTTACAGCGGGCGCGCCTTCGGGCCAACAGGTGAGGGAACGACAACCGACACGGCACGCGTGACGACGGCTCGGGTAACTCCGGCGCGGCACCGATCAACGGTGAGCGATGCTGCGTTCATGGATGATGGCCCTGTCATTCGGGTGGCTGGCCGAGAAGCAGCACCGGCCCTCGCGTTGTTGTGGGTGAGGGCCGAGGCGCGTCGCAAGGGCGAGACGATTCCGTCCGATGTCGACGCGTCCGCCGTCGACGCCCTTCGGTCCCGTCTTGACTCCTACGGTGCTGTCGCGGTGGTCGCCGTCGAGGCAGGGGAGCCTGTGGCAGGGTGCTTTGCGACCCAGGCGCTCGAGCACGATGAGCCCGTCCATGGACGAGCACACGTGAGCGGGATTTCGGTCATGCCCGAGCGCTGGGGTGAAGGACTTGGACGACACGTTCTCGCGCGTCTCGAGGGAGTGCTTCTGGATCGGGGGTACGACGCAGCACAGCTCATCGTGCTTGAGACCAACGACCGCGCTCGGCGCCTGTACGAACTAGCCGGCTGGCGCCTGGTGAGCACCGGGGAGCCGCATCCCGCTGGGCCACATGCGGTGTACGAGAAGACGCTCGGCTGAGGCCACCGAACGACGGGACGGGTCGCCGTTCCGGCGCGACAGATCGACGCCGGCGGATGTCCGCCGCATCCGCCGCTGGGCGCTCAGCCTGCGATCCGCCGCTGCTAGCGGGCGGCTCCGGCGAGGAACGCCGCCACGATGTACGTGGCGTGCCGGTCGAGGGAAACCCGCGCCCGGTCGTAGCGCATGGTCGTGCGGGGATCGGCATGACTCGCCGCCTCCTGCACATCGCGCAGAGGGACGCCAGCGTCGAGAGCGGCGGTGATGAACGCATGACGGAGGGTGTGAGGGCCGACCGGCTTGTTGATCCCCGCCCTGCGGGCGAGGCGCCGCACGATCCGCCACGCGGCGTGGCGGTCGAGGCGCGCGCCGTCAATCCCGACGAAGATCGGGCCCTCGGCCCGTTCGCCGATGGCCAGGTCGATCGCTCGCGCCGTGCGTGGCGCGAGCGGGATGGTGACGGTCTTGCCACCCTTGCGGAGCACCGTGAGGGTCCGATGGCCGCGTTCGATGCCAAGCGCTTCGATGTCGGCGCCCAGAGCCTCCGAGACCCGCAGGCCGTTGATGGCGAGCAGCGAGACGAGGGCGTGCTCCCGGGCCGACGCCAGGCCGGCGGCGACCAGGAGCGCTCCAACCTCGTTGCGGTCCAGACCAACGGCGTGGGACTCGTAGTCGAGGCGTGGCCGGCGGACGTGGGCCGCCGGGGACCGCTCGAGCAGGCCTTCCTGTTCGGCGTAGCGGTAGAAGCCCGCCACCGTGCACAGGCGACGGGCGACGGTTGCCCGCGCCCGTCCGCGGTCCTCGAGGTCGCGGCCGAAGCACTCGATGTCGGCCCGGCGCGCTGCGAACAAGCGGACCTTGTGCTCGTGGCACCAGGCGATGAACTGGCGCAGGTCCAGGGCGTAGGCGTCGCGAGTCAGGCCTCGGTAGCCGGCCAGGAACGCAGCGAGCGCATACTGCTCGACGCCGGAGAAGACGGGATCGACGACTTCGACGTCGATCGTTGGTGTGGTGGTCATATGGCACCTCCAGGTCAGGCCGAGACCCGGAGGCCGAGACAACCAGGCCCCAGCTTCGTTTGAGAGCCCCACCGTTGCACGATCTGTCGCGGCCGACCGTCCTACTCGGCGCTCGCCCCGAACGCCCCTACCGCCGAATAGGTGCGCCGTTCCCGTCGGTCCCTTAGATCGCCCATCCGCCCAGGAATGGTTTTTCTGCGAGAACCGTACCTACTCCCGCATCGCGCCAGGCTTGGCACCGCCCGACAGAGCGCGCGCCGTCAGCTCCGGGGCGGCGCCGACTGACCAGCGGAGCGGCGCACCGCACAGCCCTCCGTCACCGGGACTGCTCACCGGACGGGTCTTACGGGACACAGCTGCGTCCGAGGGGGGTGACGATATCGCCGCTACGTCGGGTTCCGTTCGGCGTTCGGCTTGCGGGCCCCCGGTCGTCGTTACTCCTGCGGGACCCCTGTCGTCGTTCGGCGATTGTGTCACTGGTGTCGCTCGCGACAGACGTCCTGTGTCGAATCTGAGGAGGACGCAGTAACGGCGGTGATACGCGCATATCACTGCGCTCTTCGAGCGGCTCAGAAGTAGAGTGGGACACCGACACCGGCGGGAGGAACCATGACTGCAGTG
>JALYGD010000415.1 GCA_030777265.1 Actinomycetota bacterium
GGGGAGCGGGCTGGCAACTGCTCCCTTGAAGAGGTCGTCATGGCGATCCGCACCCGTGCCGACCTGCTCGACGTCTCGACGGGCGTGAACACCACCGAGATCACGCGCACCTCTCGGCTCGTCAGCACGCTGACCGGCTACTCCGTGCAGCGCAACAAGGCCGTGGTCGGAGCGAATGCCTTCGCTCACGAGTCCGGCATCCACCAGCACGGCGTGCTGCAGGAACGCCAGACGTACGAGATCATGCGGACCGAGGACGTCGGCGCCGAGGGCTCGCAGATCGTCCTCGGCAAGCACAGCGGTCGCCACGCGTTCCGCAAGGCGGTCGCCGACCTCGGCTTCGAGCTCGCCGAGGACGAGCTTTCCCGCGCCTTCCTCCGCTTCAAAGAGCTCACCGACCGCAAGAAGGAGGTCGACGAGCGCGACCTGGAGGCCATCGTCGCAGCCGAGACCCACGTCACCGCTGAAGACAGCTACGAGCTCGTGTCGCTGACGGTGGCGGGCGGCACCGCCGCAGCCCCGACCGCGACGGTCGAGGTGTGCGGCGCGGACGGTGTCGTCCGCACCGCCACTGCGACAGGCGATGGCATGGTCGACGCGGCCTGCGGTGCGATCCGCCGCGCGCTCGGCAGGAACGGCCTTCGGCTGGTCTCGTTCCAGGTGGCGGCCGTGACCGAGGGGGTCGACGCCCTCGGTGACGTCACCGTCCAGGTAGAGGTGGAAGACGGCTCGCGCTTCACGGGTCGCGGCGTCTCGACCGACATCGTCGAGGCGAGCGCGCGGGCGTACATCGATGCTTTCAACCGGTCCCTGCGGCTGACCCCGCGCGCGGGGGAGTTCCGACCGTGAGCGGCGCTCCGCAGGAGCGACGCGAGAGGAGCCGTCTTAGGTCGCCTAAGACGGCGACGGGAGTGGTGCAATGACGGAACCACCCGTGACACCCCCGAAGACGCTCGTCGAGAAGATCTGGGACCGCCACGTCGTCGCCGCAGTCGGCGTCGGCGACGGCCCCGACCTCCTCTACGTCGACCTCCACCTCGTCCACGAGGTGACGAGCCCGCAGGCGTTCGAAGCGCTGCGGCAGGCGGGGCGTCAGGTCCGTCGCCCCGACCTCACGCTCGCGACCGTCGACCACAACGTCCCCACCGACCCTGCCTCGGTGCGTGGGCTGCGACCGGTCGCTGACGAGCTGTCGCGGGCTCAGATGGAAGCGCTCGCGCGCAACTGCGACGAGTTCGGCATCCGGCTCTTCCCGATGGGATCGCGCAACCAGGGCATCGTCCACGTCATCGGCCCCGAGCTCGGCCTCACCCAGCCCGGCCTCGTGATCGTTTGCGGCGACTCGCACACCGCCACGCATGGCGCGTTCGGGGCGCTCGCGTTCGGGATCGGCACGAGCGAAGTCGAGCATGTCCTGGCGACCCAGACCTTGCCGCAGCGGCGACCGCAGAGCATGGCGATCGAGGTCGCCGGCGCACGCCCTTTCGGCGTGACCGCGAAGGATGTCATCCTCGCCATCATCGCCCGCTTGGGCGTGGACGGCGGCATCGGCCACGTCATCGAGTACCGCGGCGAGGTCATCCGCGACCTTTCGATGGAGGAGCGGATGACCGTCTGCAACATGTCGATCGAGGCCGGTGCGAGGGCAGGGCTCATCGCCCCCGACGAGACGACCTTCGCCTACCTCAAGGACCGGCCCTTCGCACCGTCGGGGCCGGCCTGGGAAGGGGCCGTGGCGGCATGGCGATCGCTGCCGACCGACGAGGGGGCGACCTACGACCGGCACGTCCACCTCGACGCCGCCGACCTCGAGCCCTTCGTGACCTGGGGCACGACCCCGGCCCAGTCGGTGCCGGTGAGCGGGCAGGTGCCCCGACCGCAGGACGCCCCCGACGCCGACACCGCCGGGCAGTGGCGGCGAGCACTGGCGTACATGGGCCTCGAAGGCGGTGAGGCGATGACCGACCTGGGCGTAGACCGGGTGTTCATTGGGTCGTGCACGAACGCCCGGCTGTCGGATCTCCGGGCGGCTGCTCGGGTCGCGGCGGGTAGGAAGGTCGCCCCGCAGGTGCGGGCGATGGTCGTGCCCGGCTCGGGGCTCGTGAAGGCCGCCGCAGAAGCGGAGGGGCTCGACGAGATCTTCCGGTCAGCGGGGTTCGAGTGGCGCGAGCCCGGCTGCTCGATGTGCCTGGGGATGAACCCTGACGTCCTCGGCTCCGGCGAGCGCTGCGCGTCGACATCGAACCGCAACTTCGAGGGCCGTCAGGGCGCGGGCGGGCGCACACACCTCGTCAGTCCGGTCATGGCAGCGGCTGCGGCGCTCTATGGCCGCTTCGTCGACGTGCGCGAGGTCTGCAACGAGCAGGTGGTCCAGTGAGCGGCGCTCCGCAGGAGCGGCGCGAGAGGAGCCGTCTTAGGTCCCCTGAGACGGCGACGGAGATGGTCACATGAAAGCGGTCCGCACGGTTGTCGGCACCGTCTGTCCGCTCGATCGAGCCGACGTCGACACCGACCAGGTCATCCCGAAGCAGTTCCTCAAGCGCATCGAACGCAGCGGGTTCGGGCCCTTCGCGTTCTACAGCTGGCGCTACGACGAGGACGGCACACCGGATGAGGACTTCCCGATGAACCGCCCCGAATACGCCGGGGCGACGATCCTCGTCACCGGGCCGAACTTCGGTTGCGGCTCGTCGCGGGAGCACGCTGTGTGGGCGCTCGAGGACGCCGGCTTCGAGGCGATCATCGCGCCGAGCTTCGCCGACATCTTCCGCACGAACTGCGCGAAGGTGGGCGTGCTCACCGTCGAACTCGCTGCCGGGGAGGCCCGACGCCTCATCGACCTCGTCGTGGACGACCCCGCGGTCGAGGTCACCGTCGACCTCAGCGCCCAGCAGGTGCGCGCGCCGGGGTTCGCTGCGAGGTTCGACATCGACCCCCACACGAAGCACCGGCTGCTGCACGGCCTCGACGACGTCGGGCTCAGCCTGCAGCATGAGCACGAGATTGCCTCCCATGAGGCCCGCCGCGCGAACTGGCTACCACAGATCGTCTGAGGGCTGGTAGCGAGGACTCAGATCGGCTCCACCGCCACCGTCCGCACCGGCGGTAGGTCCTCGGCGACCAGTTGCCACGTCCCTCCCGCGTCATCGGAGAGGTAGAGCTCCCCCGATGTGGCCCGCCCTCCCGCCGTCTGCGGCGGCTCCCCGGATCCAGCAGGCGCGGCGAGCGCGACGAGGTCCCCGGCAGCGTCGAGCCAGCCCGTGTCGACGTTGCCCTCGAACCATTCGGGCAGCCCCTGGCGGCAGCGCTCGAACGGGCCGTCGCCCTCCAGCGCGCGGCGGTAGACACCACCCCGATGGGTACGAGGACCAGTGGAGGCGGACAGCAGGACGGCCGCACCCGCCACCGCCACCGCTCGGCAGTAGCCGCCGTGCAGCCCCTCGTCGGTGAGCCACCACGAATCCCCGCCGTCCTCGCTCAACGCGAAGCCGCCTGCTCCCGTCGCCGCGACCACCCAACCCGTCGGGGCCTCCACGCGAACCTCGTGGACGTCGAGGTCGATGTCGAGCGTCGGCTCCCAGGTTCTGCCGCCATCCCCAGAGCGGACGATCCCGCCCACGTGGATGTTGACGTAGAGCGTGCCGTCCGAGTGACAGCTGAGGGAGCGGGTTGCCGGGGGACCGCCCCACGGCGTGTACCAGGCATCGCGGCCGGCAACGTCGTCGAACGCCTCCACGGCCTCGAGGCGCCCGTCGAGGAGGTGGAGCAGGCGCGCGTCGGCCGTGCCGCAGAACACGCCATGGGAGGAGACGACAAGACAGGTCAGGCGGGTGTCGGCGACTGCGACCTCCTCCCAGACTGCCCCCGGGGCGCCGCGGAGAACGACGCCCTCGTCGACGATCGCCCACCACCCTGCGCGGCCGCGGGCCAAGGCGGTGACATCCCGACCGGCGAGGTCGACCCCCGCCCGGTCGCCGATGGTGTGGAGCCCATCCGACGTGGCCACGAGGATGTGAGTCATGTCCCGCCTCCGCTACCTCCGGACGGTAGTTTCTTTCGCCCGCCCGTCCGGGCTCCGGCCCGTGCCGTTTGGCCCGCCCGCCCGGGCTCCGGCCCGTCCCGCGCGCTGGGCGGTGGACCGGCCAGCGGCTACGGTGCGGCCGTGTCCGAACTCGAGTGCCCGCCTGACCTCGACATGATCGTGGCGCGCGTGACCCGCCACACGCCGACCCTGGTCGCGGAGGCGCACAGGCAAGGCCGCGTGGCCGCCACCGCCCTCATCCTCCACGCCCACGTCAGCAGCGGTCCGCGTGTGTTGTTGATCGAGCGAACGGTACGCGCGACCGACCACTGGTCGGGGCAGATGGCGCTGCCTGGTGGGCGTCCCGATCCCAGCGATCCCGATCTCCTCGCCACAGCCATCCGAGAGACCCGGGAGGAGGTCGGCATTCAGCTGCCGGGCCCGGTCGGTCGCCTCGACGACATAGGAGCCTTCACAGCAGGAGTCGTCGTCTCGCCGTTCGTGTTCGTCGTCGATGAGGAGCCGGAGCTCGAGCTTCATCCCAGGGAGGTGCAGAACGCGGGGTGGATCACGCTCTCGTACCTGTCGTCGCCCGAGGCGGCGACGAACACGTGGTACCAGGGGAGGGGACCATTTCCAGCCATCAGGTGGGGCCGCTCGCACATCTGGGGGCTCACGTACCGCACCCTCACCGGTTTCCTGCAACTCATCGGGTATGCGACGCCACTCGCTAGGTAGGGTGCGGCTCGGTCCAGTCGGGATCGGCACGCCGGATGCGCGTGGGCGCGAGCGGCACAGGACGACGGGGAGGGCAGTGAATGGGATCTCGGCCTGAGCTGTCGCAGGTCATCGACCCTGGCTGGGCCGTCCAGCTCGAGCCGTGTCGAGAGCGACTGACGGCGCTCGGACAGTTTCTACGCGCCGAGCAGGCTGCCGGTCGACGCTTCCTGCCGGTCGGTGAGCGGATACTCGCGGCTTTCCAGCAGCCGTTCGTCGAGGTGCGGGTCCTCATCGTGGGCCAGGACCCCTACCCGACACCGGGGCATCCCATCGGTCTGTGCTTCAGCGTCGCGCCCGATGTCCGACCGCTGCCGAAGAGCCTGCAGAACATCTTCCGGGAGTACTGCGACGACCTCGGCCATCCCTTGCCGCGCAATGGGGATCTGGCACCGTGGGCGCACCAGGGCGTCATGCTCCTGAACCGAGTTCTCACCGTCCAGGCCGGGGCTCCCGGTTCCCACCGCGGCAAGGGATGGGAAGAGGTCACCGAGCGTGCGATCCGCGCGCTGGTCGCCCGCGACCAGCCGCTCGTCGCCATCCTGTGGGGACGCGACGCACGGAACCTCAAGGGCCTGCTCGGCTCGGTCCCAGTGGTCGAAAGCGCACATCCCAGCCCACTCTCAGCGAGCTCGGGGTTCTTCGGTTCCCGACCTTTCAGCCGCACCAATGCGCTTCTCGAACAGCTTGGCGCCCCGCCCGTGGACTGGAGGCTGACCGGGCTGACGGTGCCTCACGATGCCAGAGCGCAGTCGCAGCCAGGGGGGGCGCGAACCGCTGCGATTCCCCTGGGTCGTTAGTCCGAGGTCTGACTCTGCTCACTGCCCCGGCGCCCGGCGGTAGGTACGGGGCAGGGCCGTCGAAGCGCCAGGCACTACCCTCCCACCACCGCTCCCGCCGCCCGAGTCACCGAGATACGCCGGCTCGAACCCCCGGTCACCGCTGGGCGGGAGGGCCGTGGTCACCGTCCCCGCCGTCTTCGCCGACCCGGGCGACGACGACGTGCAGGCTCAGGTCCACTCGCAGCCGGCTTGCGGTCCCGTGCCACACGAGACCGGGCAGTCGTCACGAGACCGGGCAGTCGTCGCAGTGACCATCTCGACACGGTGGTGGAGCAGCACCCGGAATGACGACATCCGCGCTCGAGGCGGGAGCCCTACGGCTGCCAGAGGTTCGGCACCGGCAGGTAGAGGTCGAGCCCGAAGGCGTACTGGCTCACCCGGACACCCGGTGCCGCCTGGTGCCGCTTGAACTCGGCCCACTGGAGCTCCGTGACCACCCGGCGGACCGTGTCCTGGTCGTAGCCCTCGGCGACGATGTCATCGATGCTTCTGTTCTCCTCGAGGTAGGCCTGCAGGATGGCGTCGAGCACGTCATAGGGTGGCAGGGCATCCGCATCGCGCTGGCCGGGGCTGAGCTCCGCGGAGGGTGGCTTCTCGAACACGTTCTCGGGTATGACCTGGTCGCGTTGGTTGCGGTGGCGCGCCAGCTCGTAGACCTGCTGCTTGTACACATCGATCAGCGGAGCGAATCCCCCGACCATGTCGCCATAGAGGGTGGCGTAGCCGACGGCGGCCTCGCTCTTGTTGCCGGCGGCGAGCACGAGGCGGTCGAACTTGTTCGAGATGGCCATGACCAGCACACCGCGGATCCGGGCCTGGATGTTCTCCTCGGTCTCGTCGCGTTCCAGTCCGGCGAACAGGTCGGCCAGCGTCTCCTCGAACGCCTCGTGGGTGCGGTCGATAGGCAGGGTCTCGAGGTCGACACCGAGGTTTTCGGCCAGTTGTCCGGCGTCGCGCAGCGACTCCTCGGATGTATGCCGAGATGGGAGGAGGACGGCCAGGACGTTGTCCGGACCGAGCGCGTCGACCGCAACGCAGGCGGCGGTGGACGAGTCGATACCTCCCGAAAGGGCCACGACCACACGCTCGAAGCCGTTCCTGCGACAGTAGTCACGAGTTCCCAGCACCAGGGCGGCCCACACCTCCGCGACGGAGCCCAGACGTGGGGCGTCCTGACGGTCGGGCAGCGGCTGGCGCTGGCCGTCGTATCCGGAGAGCTCAGGAGCTCCTTGGAGCGGGGCGGGGTCGATGTCGAGGTCGACGAGAAGCAGGTCCTCACCGAACTGGACACCGCGCGCCACCACGGTTCCGTCGGGACCATAGACGACGGAGTCGCCGTCGAAGACGAGCCCGTCATGGCCACCGACCGCGTTGAGGTACGCGACCCAGACGTGATCGCTCGCAGCGTGGTGGCGCACCCAGCGCTCGCGCTTGTCGCGCTTGCCCCGGTGATAGGGGGATGCGTTGAGGACGACGACCAGTCGTGCGCCACGGCGGGCAGCCCCAAAGACCGGGCCTTCCTCGGTCCAGAGGTCGTCGCGGATCGTCACCCCTACCGCGACACCCGCGACGTTGCAGACCAGCGGCTTGTGGCCGGGGGCGAACCAGCGCTCCTCCTCGAAGACCCCGTAGGTGGGCAGGCGACCCTTGTGGTAGACCCCCACGAGCCGCCCGTCTGCGAGCACCGCAGCGGAGTTGCGGAGGTCGTCGCGGACGACTGCCCCCGCGTCCCATTCGAGCTCGTTCCCTGGCGCTTCCTCCCGAGTCAGGCTTCCCACCACCGCAACCGTTCCGCCTGGGCCTTCCACTGCGAGCCGTTCGAGAGCCTGCTGGCTGGCTTCCACCAGCTCGGGCCGGAGCAGGAGGTCCTGCAACGGATAGCCGGTGATGGCCAATTCAGGGCAGACCACCAGGTCGGCGCCGGCTCCGGCCGACTCCTGCCACGCCTCCAGGACGCGCTGCGCATTGCCCTCGAGGTCACCCACCACGGAATTGATCTGCGCCAAGGCGATGCGCATCCCTCCGCTCCTTGTCGCCCGCCCGCAAGCTGGTCATTGCCATCCAAGCCCAGGAGTTGCGGGGGTACTCGTCCTATCCTCCACCTATTCCCGCCACCGCACCCTCGCTCGAGGCGTCGTACCACGAGGTGCCTGATGCAAACCCGCCTGCTTGTGCCTGCTGCGGCTCTCGTGCTGTCCGCCTGCGTGACGACCGGGTCCGGCAGCGCACCGACCACCCCCCCGCCGGCGCCCCCCTCAGCCCCCGTCGAGGCGGCCGGTTGGGACGCCATCCCTCGCATCGTGCGGGACGTCGAGACGTCCGTCGTCGCGGTCCTGCCAGACAGCGGTGAGGGCAGTGGCGTCATCTACCGCTCTGATGGAATCATCGTGACGAACTTCCACGTCGTCGACGGCGCCCGTCGCCTCGATGTTCAACTCGCCGACGGCACCCGGCTGCCCGCCACCGTGCTGGCGACCGACGAACTGACCGACCTCGCCGTTCTCCGCGTCGAGCGCGACGATCTGCCGGCTGCCCGCTTCGCCGCCAACCTGCCGACCGTCGGCGAGCTAGCCATCGCGATCGGCAATCCGCTCGGCCTCGAGAACACGGTTACCGCCGGCATCATCTCCGGCCTTCAGCGTTCGGTGCCGGCATCCGGACCGGTGCCCGCCTCGCTCGTTGACCTCATCCAGACCGACGCCCCGATCTCGCCGGGCAACTCCGGCGGCGCTCTCGTCAATGGTAGGGCGGAGGTCGTCGGCATCAGCATCGCATATCTGCCGCCGGGGCTGACCGGGGCGGTGTCCATCGGCTTCGCCATCCCTGCCCCTGACGTCACCAGCGTCGTCGAGCAACTGCTTGCCGGCAGGGACGTCCGCCACGCCTACCTCGGCATCCAACTCGCGCCGATCTCACCGCAGATCGCCGAACGTTTCGGCCTCGAGACGGCAGACGGGGTTCTTGTCGTTGCCGTCGTCCCCGGCTCCCCAGCTGCCACGGCCGGCCTCGGACCCGGTGATGTCATCACGAGCTTCGACGGTCAGCCGGTGCGGGAAGACTCCGACCTCCTGGCTGCCCTTCGACGTGCCAAGCCAGGCCAGACCGTGACGCTGACCGTGCTCCGGAACGGCCAGACGCGCGAGACAAGCGTGACCCTCAGCGACCGTCCGCGGCGCTGACAGCGGTCGCAGAACACACCCCGTCAGCTGGCCCCCGGCGATCTCTTCGCTCCGGAAGGAGCAGCCGCCTCGGAGCGCCCCCCGCGAGCTACGGGGCGGTTATCCTCCGCCGGTCACCACCGAGGGGGGGGAGCCGGTGGACAGCCGGCCGATCGGCATCTTCGACAGCGGGCTCGGTGGTCTGTCGATCGTCCGCGCGCTCGTGGATCTGCTGCCGGACGAGCAGCTGATCTACTTCGGAGACACGGCACGGTTCCCCTACGGGGAGAAGAGCGCGGACGAGCTGCGACGTTTCGCGCTCGAGATCACGACCTGGCTGCTCGGTCACGTGAAGATGGTTGTGGTCGCCTGTAACAGCGCCACGTCCGCCGCGCTCGACACGCTTCGTAACACCTTCGCCATGCCCATCCTGGGCGTCATCGAGCCTGGGGTGCGGGCGGCCCTGCAGGTGACGGCGGGTCGCCTGGGGGTCATCGGCACACAGGCGACGATCAGTTCGGGCGCGTACGAGCGGGCAGTCGCCACTGCGGGACGGGG
This sequence comes from Actinomycetota bacterium, assembly GCA_030777265.1. Classification (GTDB taxonomy): domain Bacteria; phylum Actinomycetota; class Nitriliruptoria; order Nitriliruptorales; family JAHWKO01; genus JALYGD01. Next base: position 9,357 of record JALYGD010000415.1, read on the forward strand.
CGGAGGCCCGGGCGGGCGGGCCGACATCCGAGCCGGCGTAGCGCTCACCACACTCGCCTGTCCAGGCTTCGTCGAGCTCGTCGAGGCCGGCGACGTCAGCTCTCCACTCGCCTACGACCTTGTCCACGAGACCCTCGCTCCGCTATATACGGCAGGCATCGACACGCTGGTCCTCGGCTGTACGCACTACCCCTATCTCGCTCGGATTATCGGCGAGGTCATGGGACGCGACGTCGTGCTCGTGTCGAGCGGGGAGGAGACCGCCTTCGAGGTGCGCCACATCCTCGAGGAGACAGGGACGGTCCGCGGTCCCGGCGGGGGGCCCGCCTCCCGGACGTTCCTCACGAGTGGTGATGAGACCACCTTCACGCTTCTCGGGCGCCGCTTCCTGGGCCCGGACTTCGGCCCCGTTCGCACCTGGTCTTCGGCGAGAGCCAGGTCGGGCGGACCCTGATGCGGGACGGGCCGTAGGCCCGGGTGGGTGGGTCACTGCGGGACGGGCCGTAGGCCCGGGTGGGTGGGTCACTGCGGGACGGGCCGAGGCCCGGGTGGGTGGGTTGCATGATCGACGTGGTCGCGTTCGACCTCATGGACACGGTCGTGCGCGACCCCTTTCGGGACGCGCTCGTGGCGGCTGTGGGTCGCCCGCTCGCCGAGGTTCTCGCGCTGAGGGATCGGGACGCGTGGCACCGCTTCGAGCGCGGAGAGGTCTCCGAGCAGGAGTACTTCTCCAGCTACGAGCGCCTCCACCTCGACGTCGATGTCTTCCAGCGGGTCCGACGTGGGGGTTACGTCGTGCTGCCCGGCATGCGGCAGCTGCTCGGTGACCTCGCCGGCCACGTCCTACGAGCAACCGCCACCAACTACCCAGTGTGGGTGGAAGAACTCGCTACGGGGCTGCTCGCCGGCCTTTTCGACCAGGTCATCGCCTCCCATCACCTCGGGGTCCGCAAGCCGGAACGCGCCTTCTTCGAGCGACTCTGCCGTGCGGTCGGCACCGACGCCGGCAGCGTCCTGCTCGTCGACGACCGCATGGAGAACGTCGCAGGAGCGCGAGCGGCCGGGCTGCATGCCCATCCTTTTCTCGGCGCAGCGGACCTGCGCGACCGCCTGCGCCGAGAAGGGCTGCCCGTCTAGAGTCGGGCGCTACCGCTCGACACGCGAGCGGCAGGAGCGCGCTGGCCACCCCAGCCTTTCCCGTGAACCTCCCCGCCACCTGTCACCCTGAGGGGTCCTCGAGGACGCCTGCCACCACCTCCGCGAGCGCCGGCGAGCGTGATACCAGCGCGAGGTCGAGGCGGGCCTCGCCGGTCGCGACCCACCACAGCCGGGCCACGTCGTCCGCCTCCCGCGGGAGACTGCGCAGCCAGTCGAGGGCCTCCTGAGCATCCTCGCCATGACCGGCGCACCATGACTCGAGCCCGAGGCGCAGGGCGCAGCGGCGTCCGAGTGCCCGGTAGGGGGTGGAGCCGCAAGTGGGTACGAGGCGCGCTTCGTTGCCGCAGTGGTCGCACTCTCCGGCTTCGACGGCACGCGGCCCCAGGTCCTCGCGATCGAGCCACGGGTAGTGGGCGCGCAGCGCCTCCCGCAGCACCTGCTTGTCGAACGGACGCCCCATGGGTCGAGCCTAGGTCGTGCAGGCGGCGTACCGATAGCAACCTGGGCTCCTAGCATCCGCCTCGGTGAGGAGGTGGCAGTGGCGCGCTACCGGATCGCAGTGGTAGGCGGGGACGGCATCGGGCCGGAGGTCGTGGCCGAAGGCTTGAAGGTGCTCGAGGCGGTTGCGGCGGCCGAGGGCTTTGAGGTCGAGGAGGTGGAGTTCGACCTCGGCGTCCGGCGCTACCGGGCCACCGGGGAGCTGCTCGACGACGCGACGCTCGAGGAGCTGCGCGCTTTCGACGCGATCTACCTTGGCGCAGTCGGGCACCCGGACGTTCCCCCTGGGGTGCTCGAGCGGGGCCTGCTGCTGCGGCTCCGCTTCGCCTTCGACCTGTTCGTCAACCTTCGGCCCGTGCGACTGTATCCGGGCGTGGCGTCACCGATTGCGGGGCTCCAGCCCGACCAGTGCGATCTCGTGGTCGTGAGGGAGAATACTGAGGGGGTCTACGCCGGGGCCGGCGGTGCCGTCTACCGTGGCAGCCCAGCCGAGGTGGCCACGCAGGAGTCGCTGAACACCCGCCATGGGGTCGAGCGGGTCGTGCGGTACGCCTTCGAGCTCGCGGAACAGCGCCGCCGTCGGCTCACCCTCTGCCACAAGACGAACGTGCTCGTGCATGCCGGTGATCTGTGGTCACGAGTGGTGGCCGAGGTGGGTGCCGACCACCCGGAAGTCACCTGCGACTACGTCCACGTCGACGCCATGTGCCTCTACCTCGTCACCCAGCCCGAGCGCTTCGACGTGGTCGTGACCGACAACCTCTTCGGTGACATCGTCACCGACCTCGGCGCCGCGGTGCAGGGCGGCATGGGTCTGGCAGCCTCGGCGAACCTCGATCCGAGCCACCGCGCCCCGTCGGTGTTCGAGCCCGTTCACGGCTCCGCTCCGGACATCGCTGGCAGCGGGCGGGCCGATCCCACGGCGGCGGTACTCAGCCTGGCGCTCATGCTCGACTTCCTCGGTGAGCGCAGCTCCACCGCTCGGGTCGAACAGGCCGTCGCCAGGTGGTTGGCTTGGCGGGGCGAGGAGGCGGTGAGATACTCGA
>JALYGD010000416.1 GCA_030777265.1 Actinomycetota bacterium
CCTTGGGGTAGCCGGGCGGGGCCGTGTAGCCGGCATCGTCGAAGCAGGGATTGCCGACGTAGCGGCCCTCACGGTCGCGCGTCACGTAGATGCCGCTGTCGATGACGGCGATCTTCACGCCGGCGCCAGCCTGGTTGATCCCTCCGAGCTGCTCCCAGGCGGCAGGCGCCGCGACCTGCTGCGGCGTCGCGTAGGTCGTCTGGCGGAACGGGATGTCGGGAGTCACCGCTCGTACGCTGGGAAGTCGGCGTACGAGGGCTGCCTGCGCGGCAGACATTCTGACGCCGAGCCCGTTGAGGACGAGCTGGTAGCTGCGCTCGACCTGTGCGCCGGGAACGGCCGCCAAGATGGAGGAGGTGACGTCGCGCTGGCGGTCGTGAAGGAAGCGCAGGTAGGCCTGAGTCCCCGGGGCACTGATCGCGAGACGTGGGCGGACGGTGGCGGCCGGCGCTGTCGCCCGCAGTACGCCGACCCCACCCTGGTAGCGCGCCGCGGGCGGGTCGGCGAGTTGCACGATCCAGCGCTCGGCGGGGTGGCTCGCGAGGTCGAGCGCTGCCGCTCCGCGAGGTGACGCCGCCGCTTCGCCAGCTGGTTCGCTCGCGGCTCGCACATGTGCTGGGGACGCCGCGAACCCGGGCACACCTGTGAGCCCGAGGACGAGCAGGATGATGACGGTCGTGAGCGGCCAATCACGCTGTCCCGGCTTCAGGCGCGGGCCCGGCTGGATCGGCTTCAGGCGCACGCCTGGCCGGGAAGCTCGGAACGGCCAGCGCCGGGCGGGGGGCGTGTGCGAGTGTCTTCCGGTCCTCGCCACGCCGTACCTCCCACGTCCGATCGGTTCCGATGTGGCTGCGGGACGCTAGCGCAGGACGGGAACAGCCTGTGCACGAGGTCGCCTCGTTATCGCCACGCTGCTCCGGCGACGTAACCTGCTCCCTACCGCTGCGCTGCTTGAGTGACATGGGCGACGCGAGAGGAGCCGTCTTAGGTCGCCTACGACGGCAACGGTGGAGTCCAATCGTCCCCGGAGGCACGCATGGGAGCTCGCAAGGATCAGCGGTTCGAATGCGGGTGCGGCGCCGAGGTCGTCTACACGAAGGACTGTCCGGACGAGTGGCTGGGCAGCCCGCGCTGTGTGTGCGGCCGCGAGATGCGGGCACTGGCGACTCGGGTCGGCCACACCTATCCCGACTTCTCGGGCGGAGGAGGCGCAACGGAGAGCGCGGCGACAGGTCAGAAGTTCATCTGTGAGTGCGGGAGCAAAGTCAAGTACACGAAGCCCAACCGTCAGACGACGGTGGCGCCGTTCACCTGCACCTGCGGGGCGACCGGTACCGAGACTCGCACAGAGGACTGATCCCCCGACCGAGCCTGCGAGCCGGGCTCAGGCCGGGACCACGCGCCAAGCGGTCGTGGTCTGTCCCGGCAGATAGATCGAATCGAGCCGCTTCGCGACGAGGCCAGGCAGACCCCGCGCGCGTGCCACCTCCAAGAGGGCATCGCCCTCACCGCGGTGATGGGCGGGCGTCTGCCAGGCGGGGCCCGCAAGCTGCAGGTCGGCGAGCAGGATGCGGCGGTCGGCGTAGGTGAGGGCGGTCGTCGCATGGCCCTCGAGCCAGAGCAGATCGAAGAACATCGCCGCTGCCGGACGTTCCTCGGCGAGGCGCCGAGCCTTGCGCTCGGCACGCGCCGCTAGACGCCTTTCCACGTTCGATGGGTCGGCGAGGGGCTGGCCGCTCGCGTCGACCGCGACGATGACGGCGTCGAGGATGGCCTCGACGGCCGCGAGCGAACGTCCCATCCGGCGCACCTCGGGGAAGCATTCGGAGACCTCGCTTCCGTCCGCGCGCGAGATCGTGACGCGCCCGGCGTCGTTCGTGACGAGGACGCGCGCGCCGGGCCAGAGGACCTCGAAAGCCCAGGCTTCGCCGTCAGAAGGCAGGTCGCCAACAAGGCCGAACATGGGCCGCAGGTCAGCTGGCAGGGGTCGGCGTTCGGGGTCCTGCGGCGGGTCCATGCGGTGGATCATCCAGTCGCGCCCATCTATGGCAAAAAGCGCGTACGTGCCATGCACCCGCTCGCCGTGCAGAGACACGACGACTTTGTCCTCCCTGAAGGTGCCGGCCTCGTAGGTCCCGCGGTCCCAGATCGTCATCGTCCCCGCGCCGTAGTGGCCTGCTGGGATCTCGCCGTGAAACTCGAGGTACTCGAGAGGATGATCCTCGGTGTGCACGGCGAGGCGGTTGTCCTTCGGGCGCCACGGGATGCCGCGTGGCAACGCCCACGAAACGAGCACCCCTTCGTGCTCCAGGCGCAGGTCCCAGTGCAGACGTGTGGCGTCGTGCTGCTGGATGACGAAGCGCGGGGCCCCGTCTGGAGCAGCCGACCCGGGAACGCCGCCCTCGGGTTCGGTGGTGGCGGCGAAGTCGCGCAGCCGCCGATAGTGGGTGAGTCGGTATTCCACAGCGACAGCGTGCCCGAAGTCCTGGAGCGTTGTGACCGTCTCGTGGCCAGAGCGGCGGTTAGGACGCGATGCTTTGCCGGTCCTGCTGCTCGTCTGCCTGGAGCTCGTCGCTCGCGGCGACCCCGGACAGACGAGGGCTAAGCGCGGGCCAGCGACGCGATGACAGCACGCTGCGCAGGAAACTGCCCGAGCAGCTCGGCGCGCGACGCCAGCTCGAAGTCGGTGAAGTCGAAGCCTGGCGCAACCGTGCAGCCGCACAAGGCAAAGCGTTTCCCCGACGGCACCGCGGCCTGCCACGTGCCGGCCGGCACGACCCGCTGGGGACGCTCCCCGTGCTCCCGGCCGCGGCCGAGGCGGACGACGCGATAGTCGCCGGTCGTGGCGAGAAGGTGCAGGTCGACGGGGTCCCCGTCGTAGTGATGCCAGATTTCGTCGGAGCGGAGGCGGTGCAGGGCCGAGAACTCCCCTGCTGGCAGCAGGTAGTAGATCGCCGTCGACGCGGACCGCGACTCGCCGTGCGGCAGGCCCTGGGTGACGAGTGACGAGCGGAAGGTCTCGCGGTAATAGCCCCCTTCGGGATGGGGTGCCAGATCGAGGGACTCGATCAGCCGCCTGGCTTCAGGATGCATCGGCGAGAGAGCGTGAAGGCCAGGAGCGTGTGGGCGGGATCGAGCCCACACCCTCCAGCGTCGTCGGCGCCGTCACCACACCGACCGCCTCTCGGTCGACGCTTCCCGCGCGATCGATGCTCGGGATTCCCGGCAGCTTCAGGGTGTCAGCGGTGATGGCTGGCAAGGCACCTCCTTCAGTTTCAGGCGTCGATGGGGCGGACTGCCTGGACGGCGAGTTCGATGCGCACGTGCGGCCCACCGGGAACCCTCCGCTCTCCAGCGCCTGGTTCCAGGTTAGCCCCCAGTCCTCGCGGTCAA
>JALYGD010000417.1 GCA_030777265.1 Actinomycetota bacterium
ATGGCACAACGACGGCGACGATGAGCAGCCAGCGCAACGCGCGCCACAGGATGGCGAGTCCCAGAGCGAGGTAGATCGCGGCTGGCAGGCCCCAGAACGGCGTCACCTCGCCGGCGATCACTTGCAGGGCGACGAACATCGCCGCGAGTACAAACAGTGCGAGAGCGATGAAGCGGTCTCCGGCGACGGCGGGTCTTGCGGACTCCGACATCGTGGTACCCATGGCACGCCTTTCTGGTGCGGTGAAGGGCCGCGTCACAGCGGCAGCGAGTGAGGACGGTTTATGCGGATACGTCGGCGCCAGGCCCATGACGCCACGGCGAGAAGGATCAGGACGGAACCGAGGGCGTGAGCGACAGCGCCGGCGACGGTGCCGTCGCTGTACCCGGACGCGATCGAGATGATCTCGATCGGTCCCCACAGCGGCAGCGACCGGGCTACTGCTGTCTCGGGCGGCACGCTCATCGAGATGCCGACGACGCCGATGAGGATGAGCGTCCCCTCCAGCTCGCGGGGGACAAGGGCCCCGATGACCAGACCCAGCGCGACCGACACGACCGCCATGAGGAGCAGCGCGAGGAGCATCAGGCCGGTGTCGTTGATGTGCTGGCTGGACCGCGACAGGATCAAGGGCGCGAACAGCGCGACGAGTGCGAGCCCGAGGACGTGGAGGAGCAGCAGCCGGCCGACGAGGCCTTGCCAGGCCGGTGCGCCGGCCAGCGCGAGCCGGGGGTCCGCGCGCCGCCATCCGAGCACGGCGAACAGGCCTGCCGCAGCGACGGCCCAGGACACCCCGATGGAGCCACTGAGCATGCCCCACGCCTCACTTGCGGGGACCGAGTAGTAGAGGGCGGCCGGCAGCAGGATAAGCAGCACCATGACGGCGCGGCGGCGCAGCAACTCCCGCAGCTGCATCTCGGCGACGACGACGGTCCGGGCGAGCGCGCTCATGCGGCGGCGCCTGCGAACTCGTGCACGCCGAGGTCGCGGACCTCGACGAGGCGGTCGACGCGGTGCCTCTCGGTGAGGAAGTGCGTCACGATCACGACCGCGCGACCTTCGTCGCGCCAGGTGTCGACATGCGACCAAAAGTCGACGTAGGACCCCATGTCGAAGCCCTGGTAGGGCTCGTCCAGCAGCAGGATCCCTGGGTCCCCGAGCAGGGCCAGCGCGAGATTGAGCTTCTGGCGCGTGCCGCCGGAGAGATCCTTGGCGATCGCCTTCTCGCCACCGGGAAAACCGAAGGACTCCAGCAGGGCCATCCCGGTCGCCCGCGCTTCACGCCGGGACAGCCCCGCAGCGGCGCCGAATAGGACGACGTGCTGCTCGGCGTTGAGCAGGTCGACGACGCCCGGTTCCTGGGGGCAATACCCCACCGGAGCCGTCACGGCCACGGTGCCGCCGTCGGCGCGTAGCAGCCCGGCGCACACCCGCAGCAGGGTGGTCTTGCCGACGCCGTTCTCGCCAACGATCGCGACTACTTCGCCCCGACCGACGTGGAGGTCGACCCCGTCGAGGACGGGCCGCCGGCCGTACCGCTTGGAGATGTGCTGCGCGTGCAGCGCGGGTGTGGTGGTCATGCGCCGACCATACGGACGCGGTCGTGCGCCGCCCATCCCGCTGGCCGCCATTGTTGCCACGGCTTTCCGGGTGACCGCGTTCCGGGTAACCCCCGAACCGGGCTGGGGCAGACACCCTGTTCACGCGGGCGGGACCGGTGCATGATGAGAGCGATATGGACATCCGACGACGCTTTGCAGATGTCGTCCTGGCCACGGGCGTCGTCTGCGTGGTGGTGTCGACTCTCCTTCTGTGGCGTCACCGCGATCCGGTCGGCGAGCTGCCGTGGCTGGTGGCGATGGCGGTCTTCATCGCGGCGGCGGCGTACACGTGGCGCAAGCGTCCTCACGACCGTGCGGCCTGGTGGTTCGCGCTGGGTGCCGGGTCGGTGGGGATGGGGCAGGGCGCCGACACCCTCCTCGCCGTGGCGCTGGCACGCGACGCCGACGCCTCAGTGCTCGCGTGGTTGGCACTCGCCTACCACCTCAACCTCGTGTTCACCGGCGGCTCCATGGCGCACCTGTTCGGGCTGTTCCCCGACGGTCGCCCGCAGACCGGCTACGAACGAGCCCTCCTGCGAGGGGTGTGGGCCCTCTTCCTCCTCCCGCCCCTCGTACTGCTGGCGCTGCCCTCTATCCAGTTCCCCTCGTACTACGCCGTCGCAGCCGTGGCAAACCCGTACGCCGTGCGAGGTCTAACTGGTCTGGGTGAGGCGGCCGCCGTGGTGGTGACCATGAGCCACGCGGCGTTCGGTGCCGGTGTCGTGATCCTGGGTTTGCGATACCGGCGTGTCGACGCGCAGAGCCGGCGGCGGATCTGGTGGCTGCTCGTCCCCGCGCTGGTCACCTTCTTCGCGATCCTGCTGGACGTCGTCGTCCACGCGCCAGGAGCGGTCCTCGAACTGCTCTACATCGGCGCAATGCTCCTGGTGCCGCTGACGATCGCCGTCGCGCTACTGCGGCCGAGCGTGCTCGACGTCGACCTCGTGCTGCGCAAGTCGCTGGTGTACGGGCTGTTGTGGCTGGTGATCGCAACCGCGTACGTTGGCGCCGCGGCAAGCTTGGGGGTGGCGGCGGGGCAGCGGTTCTCCGTCGGGATGGCGATCACGCTCACGGTCATCGCGACGCTCGTGTTCCAGCCGGCACGACGGTGGCTCGAGGGCCTGGCCGACCGCTGGGTGTTCGGGGCGCGGACCGACCCGACCCGGCTGATCACGCAGCTGGGCGCCGCACTGGAGGAGACCGTCGAAGTGGAGCGGCTGCTCCCGCGGATCGCCGCCACCCTCGAGGAAGGCCTGGGACTGCGCTGGGCGCGGGTGCGGCTCCAGCCGTTGTCACCGGCGGTGGACGACGAGGGGGTGCTGCAGGTGCCGATCGTGCTCGGCGACGAGCGCCTGGGTGTCGTGGAATGCGGCCCGAAGATCGCCGGCCCGCTGACCGCGGACGACGAGACGGTGGTCACGACCTTCGCGCGACAGGCGGCCTTGGCGGTGCGCAACGTCCTGCTCACCGCGGAGCTCGAGCGTTCGCGCATCCGACTGATCCGCGCGCAGGACGCTGAACGGCGGCGCATCGAACGCAACATCCACGACGGCGTACAGCAGGACCTCGTGGCACTGATCGCCAACGCCGGTCACGCACGTACGGTGATCCGACGCGATCCGGTTGCCGGCGAGGTGGCGGTCGCCGAGCTGCAGGACGGGCTGCAGCGGGTCAACACCGAGCTGCGCGAGCTGGCCCACGGCATTCATCCCAGCGTGCTCGGCGATCGCGGGCTGCTCGAAGCGGTCGAGGCGTTGGCCGCCCGCAGCAGCGTGCCGGTCGCCGTGCGGGCGGATCCGTCTCTGCGGGGGGAGCGCTTCGCCGAGGAGGTCGAGGGCGCCAGCTACTTCACGGTGGCCGAGGCCCTGGCGAACGTGATCAAGCACGCCGCCGCGACGCGCGCGGAGGTGCGGCTGGCGCGGTCGGACGACGCGCTGCGCATCGCGGTGCACGACGACGGCGAAGGCTTCGACCTGGCGACGGCCGTGGGGGAGGGGCTGGCGAACCTCGCCGAACGCTTGGCGGCCCTGGGCGGGCGGCTAGACGTGATCAGCACTCCCGGCCAAGGCACAACCGTGACCGCGCAGCTGCGGGTGTCAGGTGGCTGAACAGCACGGGCCTGCGAACGCGGCCGAGGAGTCGCCGTCCCCGCGGCGGTTGCGCGTCGCGATCGCCGAGGACCACTACCTGGTGCGAGAGGGGACGCGGCGCGCGCTGGAAGACAGCGGCGAGGTCGAGGTCGTCGCAGCCGTGAGCACCGCTGCCGAGCTCGAGGACGCTGTCGCGCGGCTGCTCCCCGACGTGGTGGTAACCGACATCCGGATGCCGCCGAATCATCGCACCGAAGGGATCAACGCCGCGCATCGCATCCGCTCGGCGCATCCCGACGTCGGCGTGGTGGTCCTGTCACAGTACGCCGACGCCACTTACGCGCTGGAGCTGCTGCGCGACGGCACGGCGGCGAGGGCCTACCTGCTCAAGGAGCGCGTGGGCCATCCGGAGCAGCTCGTGCACGCGGTGCGGGAGGTCGCTCGTGGCGGGTCGGCGGTAGATCCTGACGTCGTTGCCGCGTTGGTCAGCGGCACCGCCCAGCGAGAACAGTCGCAGCTACACCACCTCACCGACCGCGAGCGAGACGTGCTCGAGCAGATGGCCCAGGGCCGCACGAACGCCGCCATCGCCGAGCAGCTGTCGCTGTCGGAGTCCTCGATCGAGAAGTACGCGACGTCAATCTTCGCCAAGCTGGGCCTGCGGGACGAGCGGCAGACCCACCGGCGAGTGGCGGCGGTTCTGGCGCTCCTACGCGATGCCGGGCGAGCGCAGCCGCTCTAGGCCGGACGGAAGCGTCATTCGTATTTACGTTTAGAAGAATGGCCCAAACCAGCTCGCCACAGTCAGGTAGCTGAATGTCACACCAACCTTATGAACTCTCTTGCCGTCGACGCTGGTGAGGTCTCTGGCGATCGTTGTGGCCCGCCCCGCCATCGGAGCCTCCACGCCTCATCTCTTTCGCCGAAATCCCTACGGCACCAGGAGAATGAACATGGCCCTCATCTCGAACCAGACCACGGTCGCGTGCACGCCAGAAGATCTCTTCGACCATTCCGTCGACATCCGTAACGAGGCCCATCTGCGAGAGGCCGTCGAAGGCCGTGCCGGCGTCGTTCCGGACCGGAGCGACCGATGAGCGCCGCAAGGGCTGCCGCCCCGGCGCACACCGAGGAGATGGCGGTGGTGCACCGGGTGTTCCGGCGCGGCTTCCCGATGATCGCCAGATTGGTCCGGCACACCCCGCCGGGCGCCACCGGGCGCTCCCGCTCCATCGCCCAGCACCTGGACTTCCTGCTCAACGGCCTCCATCACCACCACACCGGCGAGGACGAGAACATCTGGCCACTGCTGCTCGAGCGCGCCAATCCGCAGGCGGCACTGGTCAACCAGATGGAGGCGCAGCATGAGGTCGTCGCCGAGCGATCCGGTCGGGTCCGCTCGCTGCTGGCCGGCTGGCGGGAGTCGGCGACGAATGGCGAGCCGCTCGCGGTGGCGATCGACGAGTTCACTGAGGCGCTGGTTGAGCACCTCGACGAAGAGGAGGCGCACGTCGTACCGCTGATCCGCACGCACATCACCTCGGAGGAGTGGCAGCGGTTCGGCCAGGAGACGTTCGAGAAGTTCACCAACGCCGAGAAGCTCACCGCCACCGGCGCCCTGGAGGAGGTCGCGACCCCCGAGGAGGCTTCGTGGTTCACGGGCGGGCTGCCCGTCCCCAT
>JALYGD010000418.1 GCA_030777265.1 Actinomycetota bacterium
CGGCGAAACGGCGCTCGACCTGCTGGGGCGACAAGAACCCGACCGCCGCGTCCACGACGCCGTCGTCCCAGAGGATCGTTGCCGGAGTGGCGACCAGCCCGAGGCGTTCGAAGTCACCGTCGTCAAGCGAGAACACCGGCACGGTCTCGAAGGTGGGGGGGAGAACGCGGGTTGTCGCCAAGCGCCCGCCGGTGGTGACGAGGACGCAGCGAAGCCCGTACCTGCGAGCGATGTCCCGCGCAGCGGACACGGCAGCGAACAGAAGGTCGTCCGTCTGTGGGCTCACCACGACGATCAGACGACCCGAGAGGCCGCCTGCATCGAGGTTCCGGCGTAAGGCTGGGGGAACGTCCCCGGGCTTGAACAGCGGACTCGGCCACCTCCCGATCTTTCCGCTCAAGTCGAGGGTCCCCGCCTGGACCCTCCGATAGAGCAGCAGCATGCCGATGGCCAGCGACAAGACGGTCAGGCACAGGACGACATAGCTGGCGACCCAGACCGCCCCTCGCATCGCGTGCTCCACCTCTACGGCAGCCGATGGGTCCCTGCTTGACTAACCGTGCTGCTCAACCACCTGCGACAGAGCACCCCACGGGCCCGGGCCTGCGGCCCGTCCCGGCACCTCCCACCCGCCCGGGCCTGCGGCCCGTCCCGGCGGGGAAGTGAAGAACGGGCGGCCAGTCGCGGCGGATGGAAAAATTCGGGCAAGCACCAACGTATCATGAGCAGGCTGCGTCCGGCGTTTTCTAACTCGTGCCGTCTCCGGTGTCGTGGATGCGGCGACGGACGGCGTCAAGGGCTGGACGCCCGGCCGTCTCAGCCGAGGGCACGGCTAATTCGCGGGGGGCACCCTCGCACCCGCGCGGCGCATGCGCGGGTCGAGCGCGTCCCGCAGGCCGTCGCCCAGCAGGTTGAAGGCGAGTACGAACAGCGTGATGGCCATGCCCGGGTACACGAGCAGCATCGGGGTCATGCTCAAGTGGTCCTTGGCCTCGGCCAGCATCGCGCCCCATTCCGGGGTTGGCGGGCGCGCGCCCAGGCCCAAGAACGACAGGCCAGACACGGCCAACAGCGTCCGACCCATGTCGAGGGTGCTGAGCACGACGATGGGACCGATGAGGTTGGGGAGGACGTGGCGGAGCATGATTCGCACCTCGCTGGCACCCAGCGCCCGAGCGGCCTCCACGAAAGGCCGCTCGCGGATCGACAGGGTCATGCTCCGCACCACCCGCGCATAGTCCCCCCACCACACCGCCACGATCGCCACCACGAGATTGCGCAGGCTCGGCCCCAGCACGCCGATCAGGGCCAGCGCCAGGAGCAGGCCCGGCAGGGCCTGCAGCGCGTCCACCACCCGCATGATCACCGCGTCGATCGCGCGTCCGCGCATGGCGGCCAGCAGCCCCAGGCCCAGGCCGAGCGCCCCGATGCCGAACGTGGCCGCCACCGCCAGCCCCATGGAGATCGGGGCCCCGCGCAGGATGCGGTCGGCAACGTCGCGCCCCAGGTTGTCGGTGCCGAACGGATGCTCGAGGCTGGGCGTCTCGAAACGTGCGCCGAAGTCGACCGCGTTGGGATCGCCGGGGGCAAGCCACGGCGCGGAGATGGCCGCCGCGAAGTAGAAGGCGACGATGGTCAGGCCGAGGAAGGCGGTGCGGTCGCGCAGGAAGCTCCGGAGCGTGACGAGGCGTCGCCGGTGCGGCTGCGCGGCCACCCGTTCGGGGGTGAATGCACGGGCGGCCTCGGGGGCCACTTCCGTCCCTCCGGGTGCCCCCGAGGCTCGCCGGCCCGGAGTCACGCCTCCGCCTGGAGGCGCACCCGTGGGTCGATCACCCGGTACGTCACGTCGACCGCGAGGTTGATGAAGACGCCCACCACCCCCGCGAAGAAGATGACCCCCTGCAGCAGCGGATAGTCACGCTGCGTGATCGCCTCGAGGGTCAGCCGCCCGAGCCCCGGCCAGGCGAAGATGAACTCCACGATCACCGCTTGGCTCAGCAGGTAGCCGAACACCGTGCCGAGTACGGTGATGGCCGGTATGGCGGCGTTGCGCAGACCGTGTCGTACGATCACGCCCAGGTGGCTCAGACCCCTGCTGCGAGCCGCGCGGATGTAGTCCTCGCCGAGGACCTCGAGCAGACTCGAGCGCAGCAGCCGCGACGTCATCGCGATCGGCCCCAGCGACAGCGCCACGGCGGGCAGCACAAGGCTGGTCAGCCCCTGACGCCCCGCCACGGGGAACAGGCCCATTCGAGTGGCGAACAGCGCGATCAGGACATAGGCGAGGAAGAAGCTCGGCACGGACGCCCCGACCAGGGCCAGCAGCCGGAGCCCGTCGTCGAGCCGACGCCGGTGGAACGCGGCGGCGAACACGCCGAACGGGACGGCCAGCAACGCCGATAGCAGCAGGGCGGCCACCGCCAGCTCGGCGGTGGCGCGCAGACGTGAGAGGATCTCGCGTCCGACTGGTTTCTGGCGCAGGAACGAGGTCCCGAGATCTCCCCGAACGGCGCCGCCCAACCAGCTCAGGTACTGCTCGGCCAGGGGGCGGTCGAGACCGAGCTCCTCCCGCGCACGCTCCACCTCGGCCGGTATCACCTCTCCAGAGCCCGAGCGCCGGCGAGCCAGCTCCTCGGCCGGGTCGCCGGGGGCGATGACGGCGAGGCCGAACACGAGCAGCGACAGCCCGAGCAGCGTCGGAACCGCCAGCAGCAGGCGGCGCAGGATGTAGCCCTTCATGCCGCTGGAGGGTGCCGCCTGCCCGTGCCGTCCGCCGTCACCTCACCGGACCACACCCGTCGCCGTCTTAGGAGACCTGAGACGGCTCCTCTCGCGTCGCTCCTTCAGAGCTCCGCTCACCGGTTCACCGCCAGCGAGGTCCACACCTGGTTCGTCTGGGACGGATGCGGGTTGGTGAGCTCGACGTTGGGCGCGGTGGCGTAGATGCGGAACACGCCGGCCAGGGGCACGACGATGTACTCCTCGTTGATGAGTATGCGCATCATCTCCGCTGACGCTCTTTGCACCTCGTCCCTGGTCTGGGCGGCCAGAGCTCGAGCCGCCCACTCGTCGAACTCGCCGCCCGGAGCGAACCGCTGCGTGCCCTGGCTCTTGGAGTACATGCGCAGCACCGGCAGGAAGGCCGGGTTGCCGTCGTTCTGGTTGGGGACTTCGAGATCCAGATCGAACTTCGTGTCCTGGTAGTAGGTGCGGTAGGTGGGGGTGTCGGGTGCCTGCTGGATCCTCACGTCGATGCC
>JALYGD010000419.1 GCA_030777265.1 Actinomycetota bacterium
GTCGGCGGCCATGCTTGCCGTCGTCGCCGGTGACGAGGCAGGAGGGTCGGCCGCCGATGGGCGCAATGCCCGGCCGGCCGACGACCCCACCAGCCTGGCCGTCTACGGCGACGTCCGCTTCATCGCCAAAGGCGTGGTGACAGGCAATGCCCCACCTCCTCCCGCCCCGGCCCGCAGACGCATCCGCTCGGAGGTCGCCGCGGCACTGGCGAAGGCCGAGCGCGGCGTGGTGCTCGACGACGGCGAGGCGCTGCTGCTGTTCGACACGACCGGCGTGGAACTCGATGCCCTCTGCCGGGTGGCCGACGCGGTCCGCGGCTTGCGCGTCGGTGACACCGTCACCTACGTGGTCAACCGCAACATCAACTTCACGAACGTCTGTTACACCGGGTGCCGTTTCTGCGCCTTCGCGCAGCGGCGCACGGACCGCGACGCCTACAACCTTTCGCTTCAGGAGATCGCTGATCGAGCCGAGGAGGCCTGGGAGGCAGGGGCGACCGAAGTGTGCATGCAGGGGGGGATCCACCCCGACCTCGGCGGCGACTACTACTTCGAGATCCTCGACGCGGTGAAAGCTCGCGTCCCCGACGTCCATGTTCACGCCTTCAGCGCAATGGAGGTCTGCAACGGCGCGACGCGACTCGGTATCTCCGTCCGAGAGTGGCTGGGGGAGGCGAAGCGACGTGGGCTGGGCAGCGTCCCGGGCACCGCCGCCGAGATCCTCGACGACGAGGTCCGCTGGGTGCTGACGAAGGGCAAGCTGCCTACGGCGGCGTGGGTCGAGGTCATCACGACCGCTCACAGCCTCGGCATCCCCTCGACGTCAACGATGATGTACGGCCATGTCGACGAGCCGCGGCACTGGGTGGCGCACCTCAAGCTGCTACGCGGCCTGCAGGAAAGCACCGGGGGTTTCACCGAGTTTGTGCCGCTGCCCTTCGTCCACCAGTTCGCGCCCCTCTATCTCGCGGGAGTGGCCCGGCCGGGACCCAGCTGGCACGACAACCGACGCGTCCACGCGGTCGCCCGGCTGCTGCTCCAGGGCGCGATCGACTCGGTGCAGGTCTCGTGGGTGAAGATCGGGCTCGAAGCTGCGGCCGTGGCCCTCGAAGGCGGAGCGAACGACCTCGGCGGGACGCTCATGGAAGAGACCATCAGCCGCATGGCCAGCTCCACCCACGGCATCCGCCAGTCCCCGGAGGCCCTGCGAGCCTGCGCCGCCTCGGTGGGACGACCCGCGGCCGAAAGGTCGACGACCTACGACCGGATCGAGTCGAACGGTATCCGCTGTCGGGTAGGCGGCGAGCCAGCGGGGTGACCGGACGGGCCCCCGACTGCGTCGGGAGCCCGATACTCGCTCTCGGCGTGGTCCTTACCTCCCCGCCCGCCCGGGCCTGCGGCCGCTCCCTTGCCGCGGCCGCGGGGGTCTCTGCCGGGGCTCTGATCGGGCGGCTGGGGGTCGCGCGACCGGTCCCCGTCCTGGGATGGATCTTCCACTGGCGGGGCCTGCTCCGGCGGTGGCCCGGCGGGTGGTGGCGCTGCGGGTTGCTCTGCGGGCGGTTGCCTTGCGGCTGGTGGCCCTGCGGGTTGCTGTCCCGCGGGTGGCTGCCCCGCAGCTGGCTGCCCTCCGGCCCCCGGGTCCGACCTCTGGGGAGGGGGCGAGGCCTCGCTGACTGGCGCTGGAGGGGCCCCCGCTCCGACGGTGCAGACGTCTGGAATGTCCTCGCCACGCTGCAGGGCGAGCTTGACGCAGACCTGGGCGAGCGCATACTGCGCCTGCTCGGAGGCAGGGACCGGAAGACGTCCCTCGAGGAACTCGCGGATGAGGTCCAGCGACTGCGACCCAGCGACCCCAGGCACCGACGCCGCAGCCTCGAGCTCCGCGATCGCCTCAGCGATCAGCTCGTCGACGCGCTCGGGAGTGGCGGCCGCCTCACGCAGCCGACGTTGCGCGAAGCCCACCCGAAGCTTCGCGTCATCGGCTGGGTCCCGCTCGACCGCGAGCGCCAAACGCTCTGTGGCACGCTTCAGCCCGTAGAGGGCATCATCTGGCAGAGCCTGCTGTGCAGCCGCGTACGTGACTCCCCCCGAGAAGGTCAGCGCTGCGGTGGCCGCCGTCACGAGCACGGCAACGCGACGACGCAAGCCCAGGAATGGTCCACGGCGCGTGGGCGGCGGCAGCGCCTGGCGGATGCGGGCGAGGTGCCGCTCGCGCGTCTCGGGTGGCAGCGGCTCGGTGGCGAGCGCCCGAACCTGCCAGGCAGCCTCCGCGAGCGGGTCGCCGAGGCTCAAGCCTGCGCCGGAGACGAGTTCGTCGAGCAGACGATCCACGGCATCGTCCGACCCCGGTCGGGACGACCGGGGGACACCGCCAGGCTCTGAGCTCACGTCGCTCTCCGCGGGGGGCGCAGGGGAGGCCTCCTCACCCTTGCAGGCGAAACAGGCACTGGAAACGTTACGACCCTCCCCCACCCAATCTCGCCTGAAGGACGCCCGCCAGCTTTGCCAAGCCCCGATGTTGGAGCGCCTTCACCGCCCCGACGGTCCGGCTGGTCAGCTCCGCCACCTCAGCGGTAGTGAGCTCGGCGATCAGGCGAAGCTCGAGCACCTCGCGCTGGTCGGGGGAGAGCTCACCCAGGGCGTCGCGTATTTCGGCCAAGGCGTCGCGTTCACCCGCGACCGTCTCCGGGGTGGGGTCGGGATCTTCGAGAGTTGCAGTGAGCTCCTGTCGTAACTCGTGATCCGCTCGGCGTGCCGCCCGCCGCCGCCAATCGAAGAGATTGTTGCGTGCCGCCCGGAACAGCCAGCTGCGCAGGGCTCGTCCCCCCCCACGGATGGTGGCGTGGGCCTCGAGGAGCTCGACGAAGGTGTGCTCGACAAGGTCATCGGCGACTTCTCCGTGACGCACCTCGGCCCGGAGAAACGACCGCAGCGCCGGCGCCACCTGCAGGTAGACCTCGGCGATCGCGTCGGGGTTACCCGCGCGAACGCCCGCGACCAGCTCATCGAGCGGGTCCTCCGACACCGACACCGGACCACCACCGTCGCCGTCTTAGGCGACCTAAGACGGCTCCTCTCGCGTCGCCCCTGCGGAGCGCCGCTCACCTTGTTCCGCCCCCGCCACCGTTCCTACGTATCCATGTCGTCATACTGCCGCCACTCGAGCTTGCCGTACCCGGGGCAACCAGCGGCGCTGAACCGAGATCCGGTCCCTCCCGCCTCCGTCGCGGTCCTTGGTCTCCCCACCCGTCCGGGCCTGCGGCCCTTCCCGGGCAACCTCGTCGCGGCCTTAGCCACTCCTGTCGGTCTTGGCGAAGCCAAGACCGCTCCGGCTCCAAGACCGCTCCTGCGGTCTCCCCCTCGGAGGAACCGAGCGTGCACGTCCTTCCTATCCGGTACAAATCGTGGTTTTGCCGCCCTTACGGCGCGTGACCTAGCTACCCTCCCCCCAGGACTTGATCGGTTGGAGACCCATGGCGGAAGAAACACTGTTCAGCAGAGACCGCGATGAGGCTCAAGGCCGTCACGCTCGTATTGATCGTCTCTTCGCTGACGCGGTGGAAAGGCAGATGGTCGAGCAACGCGCGTACAATCGCGTCATCCAGGACGTCGGCGAACGGCTCGCTTCTCTTGAGTCCGGACTGCGATCGCTATGGGAGACGACCTCCAGCCAGGGCCTGGCACTGCGTTCCGAGCTACAAGACGGCCTGGCGAACGTAGCGGAGGACGTCGACAGCCGCTCCCGTGTCCTTACCCAGGAGGTCGAGCGCCTGCAGGCCTCCAGCGCCGATCACGCCACCCGCCTCGGCGAGCTCGCCCGGGCCGCGGAACAGGCGATCGGCGCGCTGGGCGAGGGCCAAGCGCGGCTTGCCGAGGAACTCGTACGACTCGAGCGCAACGTCGCCGCCTCGACCGAGCAGACGTCGAACATCCCCGACCTCGTCGCGTCTCAGCTGCAACGGCTGGAGGCGATCGTGTCCGAGGTCGAAGGGCACGTGCGGCACGCACTCGAGAGCGGGATCGGTGAGCTCGAACGGGTCGCGAACCGCGACGGCGGAGTAGATCGCAAGCTGGAGGACCTGACCAGCCGTGTCGACGAGGGCATGGCCTTGCTCGGCCAACGACTCATCGCTGTCGAGCAGAGGGTGGACTCCCACGAGGAGGCTGTCGCGCGGGCTACCTCGGCCGTCGCCGGGCAGGTGACCGAGACGCTCGAGGCGTCCGAGCGGCGCCGGGCCGGGGACGCCGCCGATTCCGCGCAGGCCCTGCGGGCCGCGCTGTCCGAACGCATCCACGCCGTCGAGACGCGCCTCGACCAGCACTTCTCGGGCTTGGGCTACGGCATCGACGAGCGCCTGGCCGAACTTGCCAGCGTTATGACGGAACGGGTCGGGGAGCAGGTCGATGCCGCTCGCGACGCCGTTGACGAGTCGCGCGACGCGCTCGCCAGCGAGATCGTCAACCTCTCTTCAAGACTGCGTCAGGCGCTTGTCGCGCTGGGAGAGGCCGCCGCTCGAGACGCCGCGGACACGCGTGAGGCGGCTGCGGCAGCCGCCGACCACGTCGGCCAGGTCGCAACCCGCGTTGCCAAGCTCGAGGAGTATGCCGCCACCATCGTGGAGACGCCGAGCCGCGCAGCCGTGGCCACCATCGAGGTGTTCAGGCCGTTCCTCGAGGACTTCCGCTCGGCACTCGTCGTGGAGCAGCGCGAGGAGCTCGCGGCATCCTTGCGACAGGTCCGGGCGGTCACCTCAGGGGTGACCGAGGAGATCGAAGAGCTACAGATTCTCGCCGCCGCCCTTCGCCAGGCCCAGACGGGGGATGAGGAGCGCCTCGCCGCCGTTCGCGACGACTTGCTGGCGAGGGTCGAGGGCCTTCTGGTCATCGGGCTCGGTCACATGCGCGACAACGTCGAGAAGTGGGCCGCCACTTCCGAGGAGGAGGGGCGGGTGCTGCGGTCGGCGGTGGAGGAGCGTCTCGACCTCGCGCTCGCGACGCTCCAAGAGCGCCTTGCCGAGATTGTCGGAACCGAGCGCATGCCAGAGGTGTTGAGCGGGCACCACCAGGACCTGCTGGGCACCCTCGGGCAGTTTGAGGACGCTGTGGCCGAGCGGCTCGGGGTTTCCGAGGAGGCAGGCCGCAACCTGTTTGCTGCTATCGACGAGCGGCTGCGCGACGCCGAGCATGACGGGCGGATGCTCCGGGCCGCCATCGAAGAGCGGCTGCACACCGCCGAGGAGGAGGGGCGGGTGCTGCGGTCGGCGGTGGAGGAGCGTCTCGACCTCGCGCTCGCGACGTTCAAAGAGCGCCTTGGCGAGATTGTGGGAACGGTCGACGAGCGTATACCGGAGGTGTTGAGCAGCCACCGCGAGGACCTGCTGGGTAACCTCGAGCAGTTTGAAGCCACCGTGGCGGAACGGCTCGGTGTTCCAGAGGAGGAGGGCCGCGCCCTGTTGCAGGCGCTGGAGGAGCGGCTCGGCGCAAACGAACAGGGCGTACTGCCTGTCGCCATCGAGGAGCGGGTTTACGAGGCGGTCTCGGCTCTCGAAGAGCGGCTCGAGCAGGTCGGGATCGCGCTCGACGAGCGGCTACCCGAGGTACTGGCCGGCCATGAGAATGAGGTGGCCGCCACGTTGCAGGCCGCCTTCGACGAGGCGAGCGAGCGGCTCGACGCTGCCGATGAGATCTTCAGGACGGCCGTTGGGAAGCTCGACGACCTCCCTCCTGACCTCGACAGCCGCATCGCTCGCGTCCTCGATCGTGCGGTCGAGACAGCGCGGAGCGAGGCGCGCTCTGCAGTGGGGGAATCGCATACCGCCCTGGCACGGCTCACGGAGATCCAGGCGACATTGACAGGGCTCGAAGGATCCCTCCTCGCCTACCTCGGGGCGTTCGACGCGCGACTCGAGCGGGAACGAGCCCGCGTCCTCGCCAAGCTCGGCGAGGAGCTGGCCGAGGGTCTGTCACGGCGGGAACGCAAGCGTCTGGTTGGCCGGCTGAGCAGTGCCCGGGAGGCAGATACCCCCCACGAGGTTTCCTCGTCGGCGCCGTGGTCGCCCCCAGTTCCGCTCTCGCCGGAGCCGAAGCCAGAATCTGACCCGCCCGACCCGGCCCCTTCGGGGCCCTCCCGGCCGAGCATGAGACCGGGGCTGCTCAGCGAGTTGCTCGGCGAGGAGCCGCCGGCCAGACCGGAGCCCGTCGTGCCGAGGACGCTCAGGCCGGGTGGCGAGGTGCAGATCACGGACGAGGAGCGAACGGAGCAGGCGCCGCGCGGACAAGCGCTGGACTCAGGCGTCGCCACCCCGGCCGGCCCACCCCCAGACGAGGTCAAGACGACGAGCTTCATCTGTCCCACCTGTGGCTTCTCGGCACGCAGCGCGGCCGGCCTGACTTCCCACCGTCGCCGCCACGCCTGAGGGCTGCCGCCAGCGTCGCCAAGCTCCCGCTGTCGCTCCGTCACCCGACTGAGCCCGGTCGCATCGCTTCTGTCGGCCTTCACAGTTGGACCTCTCTGTTGGGGGACGGACGGACGGCCACCACAACCCATCGTGGAGAGGCTTGACGTCGGACGCTGTCCGCCACAGAATGACTCACGTGTAATTACGACGGCGTCAGAGTTGGGACGAGCCTTGCACTCCACCCCAAGAAGTACGACAGCTTGGGACGCAACATCAGCCCGCTGTCGCCCCTCGGGGGCGCGGCCGGGTGAGGAGGTCGGGCAAACAAGGCGCGTTGCCGCCGCGGGTACGCCGGATCTCGAGGCGCGAAGAGGGGACCGGCCTCGAGGAGACGAGGCCGGCTGCGCCGGCCCGAGCGCCAGGAGCAGCGCCGTGACCGCAATCGCTGCAGATGTCAATGCCGTCATCGAGTCCGCGTTGGACGAGGACCTGTCATGGATGCAACGGGGGAAGTGCCTCGACGCCGATCCGGAGGCGTTCTTCCCCGAGAAGGGTGGCTCCACTCGAGAGGCGAAGCGGATCTGCGCCGCCTGCGA
>JALYGD010000420.1 GCA_030777265.1 Actinomycetota bacterium
GGGCAGGCTGGGAGGCCACCCCCTGGCCGGCTGGGCGACCGCCGCGCTGCGCCCCTTTGCCGACCGCTGGGTCGTCGAAGGCATCGCCGCCGCTTGTCGGGGTCCCGTCCACCGCTTCCTGGCCGCCCTCGCCGCCGTCGAGGGCGACCACCACCGCGCTGCCGGGCACTTCGATAGGGCCCGGGACGCCTGCTACGCCGCGGGCGCCTCGCTGCTCGTGGCCGCCGTCGACGCCGAGAGGGAACGGCTGTTGGGGCCCAGCCTCGCCCCGAGCGGACGGTTCCGCCAGGACGGCGACGGCTGGGACGTGGCCTACGGCGGACAAGCGGTGCGGGTCAGGGACGCCAAGGGCCTCCGCGACATCGCCCGGCTCCTGGCCCAGCCCGGCGTGGAGCTCCACGCGCTCGACTTGATGGGCGCGGCCGTCGACCAGCGGAGTGCGGGACCGGTGATCGACACCGCCGCCCGCGAGGCGTACAAGCGGCGCATCGTCGAGCTCACGAGTGAGCTCGACTACGCCGACGAACTCGGAGACGCCGAGCGCTCGGCCCGGCTCCACGCCGAGCGCGAATTCCTGCTCGGCCAGCTCGCCGCCGCCTACGGCCTGGGGGGACGAGAACGACCAACCCACGCCGCCGCCGAGCGGGCCCGCAGCGCGGTCACGGCCCGCATCCGCGACGCGATCCGCCGCCTCGAGTCCATCCACCCCCTTCTCAGCGCTCATCTCAACGAGGCGCTCCGCACCGGGACGTTCTGTGCCTACGACCCGCCTGAGCCGGTGCGCTGGGAGCTGTGACCGGGCCGTAAGACAGCGTCTCACGCGTTGTGCCGCCATCTTCCGCCACGGAGGTGAAGCCCACCAACGAAAGGAGAGCGACGATGGCCGTGATCAGCAAGCAGGGTGCCCCCCGCCACGAGTCGATGCCGGGGTTCGAGGGCCACTACAGCGAGGTCGACGGGTACCTCATCGGCTTCGAGTCCTACGACGAGTACAACGACGCCGCCGAGCTGTTCCGGGGACTTCCCGATGACCGGTGCCAGTCCCGGCACTGGGGCTACGTGATCAAGGGGAGGGTCGGGTTCCGCTACGCCGACCGCGAAGAGCTGATCGAAGCGGGTGAGGCCTACTACGCCCCCGCGGGGCACACGCCCGTCTTCTACCCCGAGACCGAGGTCGTGGAGTTCAGCCCGGCCGAAGAGATCGAGGAGACGATCCGGGTCGTCCTCAGGAACGTGGAGGCGATGGAGGGATGACCGCAGCGGAGCTGCTCGACAAAGCTCTGACCCTGCTGGGTGACGGCCAACCGGACGCCGAGCGGCTCCGTGGCCTCGCCGAGTGGTTCAGCACCGGCGCCCGGGAAGTCGACGGCATCGACGAGGCCGCGCGCGAAGCGCGGCGCTCGCCTCAGTCGGTACTGCTCGCTGGAGGCGCAGGCAGTCCCGCCCTCGGTTTGCGCTGGTTCCCACCCGGTGTCCCGACCGCCGTCCACGGTCACGGGAGTTGGGGTGTGGCCACCGTGATCGAGGGCCGCGACCGGTACGAGCGCTGGGAACACCATCGAGTGGCGGAGGTCACCGAGCTCGGTCGCGGGGACGCCGTCTGGTGGCGCGAGCCTCCCCACGACGTGCACCGTCAAGAGGGTCTCGGGTGCGGCGCCACCGAGCTCGTCCTGGCCGGCCGCTACACCCCGCGGGGGAAGCTGACCGCAGCTGAGCGGGTGGCTCTGCTCGTGCAGTCGGGCGACGTCGCCGGACTGACGGCGCTGTACCGAGGTGACTCGCTTCTCGACGTCAACGTCCCGACATGGCGTTACGAGCTGCAGGGGCCGGAGGCCATCCGCCGAGCGCTCGAGGAGGACATGCCTCCTACTCGGCGGCTCACCGGCTGGCGTGCCACGATGACCGAGGACGGCCTCGTTGCCGAGGTCGAGGCCCGAGTCACAGACACCGCCTCGGGCGAGGAAGAGATGTCGCGCGAGATCCACGTGCTGCATCTCGCGGGGGAGAGCATCGCCGAGCACACGATCTACTGCACCGGCGTCTGGGACAGGGCGACGATGGCGCGACACGAGGCCGAAGCGCTCATCCGGCGGTGAGATCGATGCGAGCCCCGCTCTCAATCCCCCTGGGGCCGTCCCTGCTCGACGACGCCGTGGAACGCCAGCCCCTCGAGGGCCACGACGGCCGCTCGGGCGCGCGTCTCGAACGCG
>JALYGD010000421.1 GCA_030777265.1 Actinomycetota bacterium
GGAGGTCGCCCAGACGTAGGGAGAAGTAGGAGGCCAGACCCTTGTACTGGCAGCGGGACACGCGCGAGCTTGCCACGAGCAGGTCGGTGCGGACGTCTTGAGCAGGCAGGTAGTAGCGCGTGCGCGCTGCAAGTGACATGCCGACTCCTCCTCGGACCTTCGCGCCGCTAGTGCCCGACACTCGGCCGGTTGGGGTTGCTCCAGATCAGCTCGAGGAGGGTGTCACGCTCGAAGACGAGGGGTGCAGGGATGCCGAGGCGGCGGTACACCGCGGGCGGGATGGAGATGTCGGCGAGATAGAGACGTCCGGTCAGCCCGGGGGCTTTCAGCAGGCCGGCCTTTGGCAGCCCGAGGGTCAGTGTGGCGGCGGCGCGGATGCAGGGGGTGGCGGGCTGGCCAGTGGTTGCATCCAGGCCGGTGGGGAGGTCGAGGGCAAGGAGGGGAGACTGTTGCTGGTTCGCCCAGGCGATGAGCTCGGCGCTGCGTCGGTGGGGGTCGCCGCGCAGGCTGTAACCGATGAGAGCGTCGATGACGAGGTCGGCCGCGGGGGGCCGGAAGTGCACCTCGACTCCCATGCGGCGCAGGATCTCCAGCTGGTGGGCGGGCACCTCGGCCAACTCCGCCTCAGCGCGTGAAAGCACCACCCGTGATATCACGCCGCGGTTGGCGAAGTGTCGGGCGGCCACCAGCCCGCCTCCACCGTTGCCGCCAGTGCCAGCCAGAACCGTCACCGACTTGGGTCGGAAGCTGCTGATGGCAAGGTCGGTCAAGCTTCGCCCGGCATTCTCCATCATCTGGATCAGCTCGATCCGCAGCTCCTGCGTCGCAACCCGGTCCACCTCACGCATCTGCTCTGCAGTCACAGCCGGGATCACGACGGCGGGAACACTCCTCACACCGAGCTCCAAGCGTTTAGCGGCCGACAAGCTTGACGGGTCAACTTCGGACGGAAGCGCGCAAGGCCCTCGCGATGCCACATTGCAGCCCCGCCTACCTGCAGCCGCCTTGCGTTCCTCACTGCGCCTGCTGCGCGAGAGCCTCGCGGATGAGGTCCATGTCCAGCGTGCGGACGGCGTCTACGAGTTCTTGGAGCACGTGACCAGGGAGCGCTCCGCCACGGGCGAACACCTGGATGCGGTCACGGATGACCAGGAGGGTGGGAACGGAGCGGATGTCGAACCGTGCCGCCAGCTCCGGCTGGGCTTCGACGTCGACCTTGGCGAAGACGATGTCGGGGTTGACCTCGGCGACCTGCTCGTAGACAGGAGCGAATCGCTGGCACGGCGGGCACCACGCGGCCCAGAAGTCGATGAACACCGTGCCCTGCGAGCTGACCTCCTCGAAGTTGTCCTGGCTGAGCGTGACGTTGGCCATCAGGCGCGCTTTCCGGTCGGGGCGTCTGCGGGGGCAACCCTTTGGCGACGGCTGCTCATTCCACGCCGTCGCTTCACAGTCCGAGACCTGAGACAAATTCGTTCCCACTTCGGATGCCTCGTCGTGCCGGGCTGAAGAATGTTGGCCTTCCGGACGTCGTGGCGAACGATGAGGTGTGGCAGGGGGCCAGCAGCTGCTTGTGGTCAAGTGGACGGTTCCGCGTGTTCGGTTCCGCGTGTTCGGTGAGCTGGCGAAGGGGCAAGCTTTGCCAGGCTGATGGAAAGACTCCCGTTGGGCTCGAGTGGCACTGGAGACCTGAGACGGCACTGAGACACCGGATCGCGTCAGTAGCCTCGCTGGGGGTCGACGATGCCGATGAGCGGATCTCCCCGGGTGCGGCGTTCGACGTTTTCCCGTACCCGCTGCGCCAGGGATCGTCGTTGGGCATGGGGCGGGTTCGCGACGTGGGGGGTGATCAGGGCCCGAGGCTGCCTCCACAGGGGGTGGTCGTCGGGGAGCGGCTCGGGGTCGGTGA
This sequence comes from Actinomycetota bacterium, assembly GCA_030777265.1. Classification (GTDB taxonomy): domain Bacteria; phylum Actinomycetota; class Nitriliruptoria; order Nitriliruptorales; family JAHWKO01; genus JALYGD01. The sequence goes on from JALYGD010000421.1 coordinate 1,910, forward strand.
CATCGAGGGCGGCACCGGCGATCGCGCGGGCGTTCAGCGCCTCAACGAGCGCCGCGGTATCGACGAGGATCCCACGAGCGACGTTGACGAGCCAGGCGTGCTCCGCCATGGCGGCCAGTTGGGGTTGTGCGACCAAGTGGCGGGTCTGTGCTGTGGCTGGAGCTGCGAGGACGACCACGTCGCTCTGCGGCCAGATCTCGCTGGTGCGCTCGGCCGGCAGGGTGCGGGCCGCCCCGGGCACCCCCTCGCCGCTGCGGTTGACTGCCAGGACCTCCACGTCCAACGGCTGCAGCAGTCCGATCAGCGCGCGGCCGATCCCCCCGCAGCCAACGATGCCCACCGTGCTGCCGCTGAGCACTTGCGTGTCGCAGGGTTGCCAGCCGCGTGCACGGGCGTAGCTCGCCAGCCTCCGCCGCCCGGCGAGCATGAGAGCCAAGGCGTGCTCGGCGACCTGGGGGGCGTATGCGCCGGCGGCGGACGTGAACACGCGTTGATCGTCGATCAG
>JALYGD010000422.1 GCA_030777265.1 Actinomycetota bacterium
CCGTCTCGACCGTCTCATCCTGCGGCTCGACGTCCGATGCGCTAATCGGAGTCTCCGGCGCCGGCGCGGTCGGAGAAGTCTCGTCGGCGGCTACTGGAACGGGTGCCGACGTCGACGCCCGCCGCCAACCGGGCGCTCCTGTCCTCAGACCGGGGCAATCCCGAAGAGTGGCTGGCGCCCCGCCCCCGATCCGGGCTCACCCACGCGCTTTCTCCTCGAGAGAATGAGCTACACACTTTCAAGATTCGCAAAGAAAAACTCGCCCCTCGGCATCCACGATCTGAGGTGGGACGGTGAAGACCGGACATGGTCGGATTGCAGGGTGGGGGGAACATCGGACCGGGTCCGCTGGCCCATGGTCGTCGGCTTCCCGACGCCTGACGGCGACCCTTCATCCGCCACCGAACGCACACGCACTGCGTCATCTACTACGAGGCGAATGGTCGGTCGCGAACGCCTCGCGGTGTCTTGGAGGCTGACGGTGGACGCGAGAGTAGCGGGCGAAGGCGGGTCACACCCGCAAACCCTAGCAACACCTGGCGAAGCCAGCGGAGTGCTCGCCGGAGCCCGTAATCGAGACTCGCCGTCGCGACGAGGACAAGGGCAGGAACAACAGGAGGTTGCGACTGACGTCAAGCTGTGAGGATCCGCCCCCGGTGTCCACACCACCCGCCGGTGTCTACACGACGCCGGTTCCCGCCGGGTGCCGGTGCGCCCGGTCGCAGGAGGCCGCAAACCGTCGCTGAGTGCCGATTCTCAGCCGTTCTGTGGCGAAGACGCTCAGAAGCGACGCATGTGCACGTTGAGCATGAGGCCCACCAACAGGTAGGCAGCCAGCAGCGACGTGCCTCCGTAGCTGACGAACGGTAGCGGGATGCCCGTGACTGGCGAGATCCCTACCGTCATTCCGACGTTGACGAAAAGCTGGATGCTGAACGTTGCCACTGCCCCGGTCGCTAGCAGCATCCCGAACGTGTCCTTCGCCATGGCCGCTATGCGCAGGCCACGCCAGAGCACGAGCGCGAACAGTCCGAGCACGACGCTCGCCCCGATGAAGCCGAACTCTTCTCCCACCACGGTGAAGATGAAGTCGGTGTGATTCTCTGGGACGTAGGAGAGGTTGGTCTGGGTGCCCCGGAAGAGCCCCTTGCCATGGAAGCCGCCCGATCCGACTGCGATCATGGACTGGTTCGTGTTGTAAAGGCTCGTCTGCGCGTGCTCGGTATTGCCCGGATCGAGGAAGGCGGTCAGCCGGGCGACCTGGTACTCCTTCAACAGGCCGAGCTGGAAGACGAGCGCGATCCCGGCGATGGCGAGGATGCCCAGCCCGATGAGGTAGCGGGCACGGGTTCCGCCGATGAGCAGGATGACGAACCCGGTCCATGGGAATACGAGGAAGGTGCCCAGGTCCGGCTCAGCAAGGATGAGCAGGGCTGGCACGGCGACTATCACGACCGCGGCGGCCATGGTGGGAAAATCCGGGTCGCCTTTGCGTTCGTGCAGCAGCGCGGCGAGGGAGACGATGAGCGCGACCTTCGCGAGCTCAGACGGTTGGAGTTGAAACGGCCCGAAGCCGAGCCAGCTGGCCGAGCCGTGCACGCTCACACCGAGTGGTGTGAGCACCAACGCGAGGAGGAAGAGCGCACCGAGGTAGATGATCGGGGCGTACGCGCGGGCGTAGCGGTAGTCGACGAGGGCGGCGACGACCATGCCGATCAGACCGACGCCTAGGTTCATGATCTGCCTCATGGCGAATAGTCCGGGCGGCAGGCCCTCCAGTTCGAGCCGATGGAAAGTCGCGCTGTAGATCATCACCACGCCGATGAGCGACAGCCCGAGTACCGCCAGGATGAGGACGCCATCGAGGTGACGCGCCGGCGCGTAGGCATCCATCCAGCGATTCTGGATGCGTTCGCGTGACATGCGCTGGTCGCGATTGGAGCCGTAGTAGCCGAAATCCATGGAAGCCCCGCGAGACGATCAGTCGGTGGACGGACCCGCCCGGAAGGGCGAGATGGGAAGACCGAAAGCCGCCTCGAGGATGCGCCGCGCGATGGGTGCCGCTGTCACCGAGCCCCCACCACCCTCCTCGACGGATACGACGACCACATAGTTGGGATCGTTGGTGGGTGCGTAGGCGGCGAACCATGCATACGGCACCCGGTTGCCGAACTCCGCGGTTCCGGTCTTGCCTGCCACCGGGATCATTCCGAGCGGAAAGCGGTTGAAGGGAACAGCGGCCGTGCCGCGCGGCTCCATGACCACCGACCTCAACCCCTCCTGGATTTCGAGCAGGTGCTGGGGTGAGATGGCGACGCGGCCGAGCGTCTCAGGCTCCACGCGTTTGAGGATCGTCCCGTCAGGAGCCGTCACCTCGAGTCCGAGGTGTGGCCGGTAGAGGGTCCCCCCGTTGGCAACTGCCGCGAAGGCGTTCGCCAGCTGCAGTGGCGTGGTGAGGACGTCGCCTTGACCGATCGACATGTTCACCACGTCGCCGCCACGCCATGCGCCCCCGTAACGGCAGAGGTCGTCGAACAGTCGCTGCTGATAGCTGCCAGGAGCGGCAAGTGTGGCCTGCCTGCAGTAGCGCGGTCGCAGCGACTCCCATGTCGTACGCCTCCAGGCTCGGTCGGGGACGTTGCCCGAGGCTTCGCCAGCCAGGTCGATGCCGGTTGCCCGACCGAGGCCGAACTCGTGGGCCGTGCGCTGGATCGCCTCGTCGATGGGCTGGTTCGCCTCCTCCTGCTCCTTTTCGCGCTGCCACTGCTCGAATGCCAGCTGATAGAAGACGGTGTCGCACGAACGCATGAGGGCCCGCGACAGATCCATCGTCCCCTCCCAGCGGGGCCACCAGTTACGGAAGGTCTGGTTGCCGAGCTTCCAGCTCGGCGGACAGGGCAGTTGCGTATCAGGCGTGAGCAGGCCGCTCTTCAGAGCGCTGAGGCCAGAGACGATCTTGAACGTCGACCCTGGTGGGTACGCGGACTGAATCGCGCGGTTGAGAAGGGGGTACTCGCTGGCGGGGTCGCTGAGACGGTCCCAGTCGGCGGTGCGGATCCCGCCGACGAACACGCTCGGTTCGTAGGTCGGCCACGACGCCATGGCGAGGACCGCGCCGGACTTGGGGTCGAGGACGACCGCGGAACCGGCTACCGAGGGGATCACCCGCCCGTCGTCGCGCTGGATCAGGCGGCTCTCTTCGATCCCGGTGCGCAGCACCTCCTCGACGGCCTTTTGAAGCTCGACGTCGATAGTGGTCTTGAGGTCGGCGCCAGGCACCGGGTCCCGGTCTTCGAGCAGATCGAGGACCGTGCCCGTAGCGCTCACCTCGAGCTTGCGCAGCCCCTCTTGGCCCTGCAGGTACTCCTCGTACGCTTCCTCGAGCCCGGTCTTTCCGACGAGGTCGCCGGGCCGGTAATTCTTGTACTCCGGCTTGGCCAGCTGCTCCTCCGTGATCTCTCCGGTGTAGCCCACGACCTGCGCCGCCAAACTGCCGTGCGGGTACTCGCGCAGCGGGAGCGTCTCCGCTTCCACTCCCGAGTAGAGCTCCTTGCGCTCCTCGATCGTGAAGATGACCTCCGGCGGGACGTCCTCGCGGATCGGCACGGCCCGGAAGGGCGAGTACTTGCGACTGATGAGCCGCTCGATGATCTCGGACGGCGACATGCCGAGCAGGGTGGCGAGGCGGTCGAGGACAGCGGCGGACTCGGGATCCTTCGGCTCGCCGTCGTCGTCAAGGAGCCGGTGAGGGTAAGCGCTGACCGTCAGCGCCGGCCGGTTCTTCACGATCTCCTGCCCGTCGCGGTCGAAGATGCGGCCGCGGGGAGCCTCCGAGAGGACGAAACGGACGCGGTTGCGCTCGGCGAGCTGGGCATAGCGCTCGCTGGCCAGGACCTGGAGGAACCACAGTCGGGAGAAGAGCGCGACGAGCAGACCCACCACGATGAGCGAGAGGAGGGTGAGGCGGAACGCTGGGGAGGAGGTCTCGTGGTTCGCGAGGGTCATCGCTGTCCGTTTGACGGACTCGGCGCACTCGTTCGAGGCAAGCACGTGGCTATGAGATCAGCGGACCCTACCACTGGCGCCGCCGTGTGCGCGGCCAGGGCCAGCGCTACAGCTGGGTGTTGCGTTGGGAGGGAAAACGGGTCGACAGTGAAGACACGATCATGAAGGCAGGCGAGGCCAGCAGGGTGTTGTACAGCGCGACGACCAGAGCCGCCTGGAGCACGAATTCGAGTGCGAAGCGGGGGTCCCCGAGCAACCGCGAGAGTACGCCGTAGCCCACAGTGGCGGCAAGGCCGCTCGAGAAGGCGACTATCAGCGGGGGAGTCACGGACCCGACCGCGAGGTAGGGCCGTAGCACCCCGACCGCGTAGCCCACCGCCAGCAGCACGATGCCCGACAGCCCCAAGGGAGGGTGGGCGAGGAGCAGATCGCCGAGCATGCCGGCTCCGAACCCGACGGCAGTTCCGGTCAGTGGGCCCTCCCGCAAGGCAAAAACCGCCGTCAGCAGCAGCAGCAGGTCCGGGCGAAACCCGGCCAAGGTGATGTGCGGGAACAACGCGGTCTGGAGCACGGCAGCCGTGAAGAGCAGCAAGGCGATCACGATGGCGCGGATCATCGCACGGGCACGGTCCCCACCGGCGCTTCGCCGGTAGGCTGGCCACCCGGCGTAGCTCCGGTCGTGGGCGCGATGTTCGGACCTGCTTGGACCGGCGGCAGCGGAGCCGGCGGTGGCGCCCTGAGGATGACGAGGACGACGTCGAGCTTCGCGAAGTCGACATAGGGACGAACCAGGACCTCGCGGGTCAACAGTCCGGTCTTCTCCCCCACCCAGCCCACCGCTCCGACGGGGATCCCGTCTGGGAACATCGCGTTCGAGTAGGTGGAGGTGACGATCTCGTCGTCTTTCGCGACGTCCGCCTCCGGGTTGATGAGATTGAGTTGCATCGGGTCGGTGCCACCGCCTTGGAGGATGCCGTGCTCACCGCTGCGGGCGAGCCGCACCGCAACCGAGAAGCCCCGGTCGATGGCGAGCAGCGCACGTGATGAGATGGGGCCGACTTGGATGATCCGGCCCACCAGCCCTTTGCCGGTGATAACCGTCATGCCTTCGCGTACCCCATGGCTCGTACCGACGTTCAGCGTGATCGTCCACTCGAAATTCGACGGGGCGAGCGCGATGACCTCAGCGGGTAGAAAGCGAAACTCACCGCTGCGAGCGGACAACTCCTCGCGCATGTCGAGCAGCGCCCGCAAGTTCTCGTTCTCGCGGGTGACGTCTTCGAGCGACTCTCGTCGGCCGCGCATCTGCTCGAGTTCGGCCTTCAGGCGGGCGTTCTCCTCCCAGAGACGAAAGAGGTCCACGACACCGTTCAGGACCGCCCCGATGGGGCGCACGATGGTGGTCACGCCGTCCTGCACGGGCTCGAATACGGTTGCTACTCCCGTGCGCACCCGCCCGAGTGCGCCCCCGGCCCCGGCTCGCTCGTCGATCGTGAGCAGCACGAGCGAGACGAGCATGAGGGCCGCGAGCAGGATCCGGGCGCGTCGGCGCTCGAACACTGCGTCGTCCTACCGTCTCGGTAACGCCTGCGGACGCTGGGCCACTAATGCCGCGACGAGGAGATGAGCACCTTCTTCAAAGCCTCGAACTCCTCGAGACACTTGCCGGACCCGAGCGCCACCGACGATAGCGGGGCCTCGGTGATATGGATCGGCATGCCTGTTTCGTGCTTCAGGCGCTCGTCGAGACCTTTCAGGTTCGCACCCCCACCAGCCAAGACGATTCCTTTGTCCATGATGTCTGCGGCCAGCTCAGGTGGCGTGCGATCGAGCGTGTTCTTGACCGCATCGACGATTGCGTTGACGGGCTCCTCAATCGCCCTGCGAATCTCTTCCGCCGAAACCACGATGGTCTTGGGAAGTCCCGAGACGAGGTCACGACCGCGGATCTCCGCGTGAGGCTCATCAGCGAGCGGAAAGCCAGAGCCGATTGCGATCTTGATCTCCTCGGCTGTGCGCTCGCCGAGCATGAGCGAGTACTCCTTCTTGATGTAGGAGATGATCGCATCGTCGAGTTCGTCTCCACCGATGCGGATGGACTGGCTCGTCACGATGCCACCGAGGGAGATGACCGCTACCTCGGTTGTGCCACCACCTATGTCGACCACCATGTTGCCGGCCGGTTCGTGCACGGGTAGTCCCGCGCCGATGGCGGCCGCCATCGGCTCTTCAATGATGTAGGCGGCACGGGCCCCGGCTTGGACCGTCGCCTCCTCCACCGCCCGCTGCTCGACCCCGGTGATGCCTGACGGCACGCACACGACGACGCGGGGCTTGGCAAGAAAGCGCCGCTTGTGAACCGCCTGTATGAAGTAACGGAGCATCTTCTCGGTCACGTCGAAATCAGCGATAACGCCGTCCTTTAGAGGACGGATCGCCACGATGTGACCCGGCGTACGTCCGATCATGCGCTTCGCTTCCGAACCGACGGCGAGGATCGCACCGTTCTTCGTGTTGATCGCCACGACCGACGGCTCATCGAGAACGATCCCCCGTCCCCGCACGTACACCAGGGTGTTCGCGGTGCCGAGGTCGACGGCCATGTCTCGACCGAGGAACTGAACGGTGTTCGTGATGTTATTCGCCACGGTGCACCTGAGGGTCGGGTTGGCGGGTGACGCAGGGGCCGGAGAGATCGAGAGGCCACGCCGGCGGGAGGAGCGTAACACCGCCCGAGAAAAGCGGCGAACGACCGAAACGGCATATCCCTACTGGCCCGCGCCCCACCCCGGTCGCTCCCGGATCAAACCGATCCACCACGGCGGCGCGCTCCACGCGGTGGCATGGTAGTCACACCCGGTCGCTCATGTGAGGAAGCGACACCACGACCACTACCGGACGAGTCCGCATCGGGCCATGCTCACCCAGCGAGAGCCACCCACCACCAGGTGGTCGAGCACGGCTACACCCACGATATCACCGGCATGAACGAGCCGACCCGTTACGAGCTCATCGTCGTGGCTCGGCTGGGGGTCGCCCGAGGGATGGTTGTGAGCGAGCACGAGAGCACTCGCGTTAGCGAGCAGCGCATCGCGTAGTACCTCTCGCGGGGACATGAAGGTGTGGTCGACCGACCCGACGCTGATGGTGGCTAGGGCCACCAGGCGATGCTTCGTGTCGAGCAGCGCAGCCACGCAGCGCTCGCGATCGCGTCCGACGAGCTCGGGGACAAGCAGCCCGGCGGCGTCCTCCGGGGAGGCGATCTGCGACCGCTCGGCGATGTCCGCTAAAAGGAAGGTACGGAGACTCTCTGCGGCGCAACGCGTGCAGCTGGCCGCGCCGGTCCCACGGTACTGCGACGAGGGCCCCGTTGGCGTAGCGGCGCGCCACGCGCCGCTCGACGGCCCATGCGTCCACGCCGAGCTCTCGTCGCCGACCATTCTCGCCACCGAGCCCTCTCCTGCTCGGCGTGACCCTCGCCCCAGCGACGACCTTGGGCAACTCGGGACTTGACCTGCCTGTGGAGTCAGCTGAAACGGTCTGGGAAGAAGAGTTCGAGCTCGCGCTGCGCGCTCGCGGGGCCGTCGGAGCCGTGGACGATGTTCTTGGTGATATCGGTTCCGTACACGCCCCGGATTGAGCCCGGTGCCGCCTCCAGCGGATTGGTCGCTCCCATGAGCTGCCGCATGCCCCGAATGACCTCCTCGCCCTCGACGCACATCGCCACGAGGGGACCCGAGGTGATGAAGTCGACGAGTTCACTGAAGAACTCCTTGCCGGTGTGCTCGGCGTAATGGGACTCCGCAGTGCCGCGCTCGAGCACGAGTAGCTGGAGGGCGCGGAGGCGGTAACCCTTACGCTCGATGCGCCCGATGACCTCACCGACGAGTCCGCGGCGCACGCC
>JALYGD010000423.1 GCA_030777265.1 Actinomycetota bacterium
ATGGTGTCCAGGAGCTCGACGACGTCCTCGGCCTCGGTGACCGCGCATCGCTTGGCGATCTCCGCGTCGAAGCGCGCGATCGTCTCGTCGAGCCCGTCGATCTGCGCGAGCAGCTCGGTCAGCAGGAGGCGGTGGTGCGGCTGGAGCCGGCCGCTCAGTGCCCGCTCCAGCTGGTCGCGCTTCTTGCGCAGCTTGCCCTTGGCGAGGTCGGCCAGCACCGTCACGTCTTCCTCCCCATCGAGCAGGGCGGCGAGGATGGCGCGCCCCGAGACGCCCGCGACGTTGCTGACCACGGCGGTGCGCTTGAGGTTGGTGCTCTCCAGCACCTGCTGCACCCGATTGACCGGCGTCGCCCGGCCGCGCACGAAGGTGGTGCGCTGGCGCGTCAGCTCGCGCAGCTCGCGTTGGTGGCGCGGCGGGATGCAGCTCGGCGGCCCCAGCCCGTGGCGCAGGAGCTCGGCGAGCCACGCGGCGTCTCCGGGTAAGGAGGCCGCGTTGCCGCGGCCCCCTCCCCTGGGAACCGGACACGACAGTTTCCCGTCATCCGGCTCGAGCCTCTCGGTCGCCCCTCATGGGACGCGGTTTCACCACGGTCAACCCTTGGCGATGGACTTGGCGATGGCAGTTGGGGTGGAGCAACACCTGGTTGTCGGTCCGGTCGCTGCCGCCCCGCACGCGCCAGAGGACGTGATGGAGGTGCCATCCCGTCTGGGGCGTGATGGGTTGGTGGCAGACCGGGCAGTGGCCGTCCTGCTCGTTCCACAGGACGCCGTACCGTCGTTCCCGGGCGAGGGCCTGTCGCATCGTCACGCCCAAGCGTTCCTCGAAGTAGCATTCCCAGGCCGGGTCGTACGGGTTGGCCGCCGCCCGCACCTTGACGTGGCGGACGATGGGTACGCGCAGGGCCGAGAAGAGCCGGATGGGGCGGGTCCGCCCCGGTCCGGCGGCCACCTCGCCGGTGAGGACCCAGCGACGGTGGCCCTGGGTGCGGAAGTAGTGCGCCCGCACCCAGCCGGCGGATTTGTGGGGATGGCGTCGCTTGGCCCACTGCCAGACGGCCTTGAAGACGGCGGCGTCCACGGCGGCGAAGGTCTCCTTGCTCACCACATGGCGATGATACGCCGTCCACCCACGCAGGAGGCGGTTGAGCTGGCTGATGAGGTTGCCGGTTTTCGCCTGCCGGTTCGCCCGCACCAGTGCTCGTACCGCGTCGAGGAGGGTCTTGACGCTCTCTTTCGCCGGGGTGATGAGCAGCTTGCCGTGGTGTTTGCGCACATGTTGGCCCAGGAAGTCGAAGCCGGTGGCGATGTGGGTGATGACCGTCTTTGTTGGCGAGAGGGTCAGTCCCCGTTCACGGAGGAAGGCTTCGACGAGTGGTTTGACTTCGTCTTCGAGGACCTCGCGTGAGGCCCCCGTGATGATGAAGTCGTCCGCAAAGCGGACCAGGTTCACCTTGGTCGTGCTCTTCTGCCGCGTCTGGGGGAAGCGGACCCGCAGCAGCGGCTCCAAGCCATCGAGGGTGAGGTTGGCCGCCACCGGGGAGAACGGGCCACCTTGGGGTGTCCCGGCCTCCGTCGCGTGCAGGGTGCCTCGGTCGAGGTAGCCCGCGCGCAGCCATGTGCGGAGGATAGCCGTGTCGGTTGGGACGTGGGCCAACAGCCACTCGTGCGAGATTTCGTCGAAGCAGCTGCGGATATCGCCCTCCAAGACCCACTGGGGTGCGTGTCGGTTGCTGAGCAGGGTGAAGCACTGCGCGATGGCGTCCGCAGGGGCGCGCTCGCGCCGGAACCCGTAGGAGTTGGGGTCGCCCGTGACTTCGGCGATGGGGTCCAGGGCGAGCAGGTACAGCGTCTGCATCGCCCGATCGCCCATGGTCGGAATCCCGAGTGGGCGCATCTTTGCGCTGCCGCGCTTGGGGATGGACACGCGCCGCAGCGGGCGGGGCCGGTAGCCCCGCTGCCGCAGCGCCTGGATTGCCGCCGCCTTCTGGGCCGGGGTGGGCCAGATTGCCCCGTCCACCCCGGGCGTACGTTTGCCAGGGTTCTCCGTCACGCGTCGCACCGCCACCGCCTTGGCGCTGAACGCGCGAGTGAGCAGGCGCTGCAAGGCCTTGACCTTGCCCCACCGGCCCGCCTGTGTCGCCTGCACGATACGGACCTGGAGCCGACGCACGATGCGGTGGGCCTTGCGCCAGTTGATGGCGTGCCAGTCCACCGCGTCGCGGGAGGCCGCACCAGGCGCGCGCGTCGCGGGCATGTCGGCCCGTGTCGTCGATACGCCCGTCATCTGCCTCGCCTCCTGA
>JALYGD010000424.1 GCA_030777265.1 Actinomycetota bacterium
GCGCTGGCCGTGCTGCGTCGCGCATGGCAGCTGTGGCAGGAGCTGGAGGCGCCCTATGAGGGTGCGCGCGTGCGGGTGCTCGTCGGGGTCGCGTGCCGCGTGTTGGGTGACGAGGAGGCCGCCGCGCTCGAATTCGAGTCGGCCCGTGAGGCGTTCGTGCGGCTGGGTGCGGCGCTCGAGCTGACCCGCCTCGACGGGCTCATGTGGCCTGCGCCCCCGCGGCCTGCGCATGGCCTGACCCCACGCGAGCTCGAGGTCCTGCGCCTGGTCGCCGCAGGTCGGACCAACAAGGCCATCGCGGCGCAACTCGTCGTGAGCGAACGGACCGTGGACCGGCACGTGTCCAACATCCTCGCCAAGCTCGGCGTGGCGTCGCGCGCGGCCGCCACCGCCTGCGCCTACGAGCACGAGCTCGTCTGACTCATCCTGGGTGGAATCACCCAGGACCTCTGGCGGGCGAAGTTGGGTGGTTTCGCCGAAGCCACCGCACGGCAGACCCCCCTACCGTCACAGATGCAAGCACTCAGGCGACGGCAAGGGCTAAGACCATGACGGCAACGACGGGCGGTGCCACACCAGCGGAGCGGCTCTCGGGCGAGAAGGCGCGGGCACGGCTGCTGGCCGGCCTGGCGGTCACCGAGCGGCGGCTGGACCTGGCCGGCATCTCGACCGCGGTGCTCGAGGGCGGGGACGGCCCACCGCTCGTGCTGCTGCACGACCCGTCGGAGCACGCGGCCAAGTGGTTCCCGGTGCTCCCGGAGCTGGTCACGACGCACAGTGTGGTGGCACCGGATCTGCCGGGCCACGGGGGGTCGGCGGCCCCCGAAGGGACCCTGGACGTCGACCGGGTGCTCACGTGGTTGCGCGAGCTGATCGAGCAGACCTGCGCGTCGCGGCCGGCCCTCGTGGGGCTCATCCTCGGCGGTGGGATCGCCGCCCGGTTCACGGTGCACCACCAAGATCTCGCGGACCGACTCGTGCTCGTGGACGCGCTGGGGCTGGCGCCGCTGTCACCCACGCCCGAGTTCGGTCAGGCGCTCGAGGGCTACCTCGCGGCTCCGACCGCGCAGAGCCACGACCACCTCTGGAGCTACTGCGCGTTCGACCTGGGCCGAGTCCGCGACCGGATGGGCGAGAAGTGGGAGCCATTCACGGCGGCCAACCTCGACCGGCTCGCAACGCCGGCCGGGCAGGCCGCCGTGCACGACCTCATGGCGGCGTTCGGGATGCCCGTGATCCCCGCCGAGCATCTCGCGCGCATCGCGGTGCCCACGACGCTGATCTGGGGGCGGCACGACCTCGCCACGCCGCTGGAGATCGCCGAGGCGGCCAGCGCTCGCTACGGCTGGCCGCTGCACGTCATCAACGACTGCGCCGACGACCCGGTGATCGAGCAGCCCGAGGCGTTCCTGCGCGCCCTGCACGTCGCGCTCGGCCGGACCATCACCCGGATGGCGCCGGGGCGTCCCGTTGCGGAGGGGCGGTCATGAACTACCGGTTCGCGTACGCGATCGGCTTCCACCCGTGGGAGGACGCCGAGCACGACCCGCCGTTCGCGGCGAAGGCCGCCGAACTCTTCGCCCGTGAGGAGCAGGGTCGCGAGCCGCCCTACGGGCCGGCGCTCGACCTCGGCTGCGGCAGCGGTGTCTGGGGCGTTCAGCTCGCGCGGCGGGGCTGGCAGGTCACCGGCATCGACATCGTCGAGAAGGCGCTGCGCCGGGCGCGGGAGCGTGTGCGCGACGCCGGCGTCAACATGCGGATCGTCCACGGCGATGTCACCGACATGCGCGCCGCTGGGGTGGGGTCAGACTTCCGGCTCGTGCTCGACACCGGCACGTTCCACGGCTTCACCGACGCCCAGCGCGTCGCGATGGGCCGGGAAGTTGACGCGGTTGCCGCGCCCGACGCCACCGTGCTGCTGCTCGTCTGGCCCCGCCGCCGCAGGCCGCTCATCCGCGGGGCGGACCGCGAAGAGGTCGAAGCCGCCTTCCCCGGCTGGAAAATCACCGACGTCGAGCCGTCCTTCTTCCAGCTGCCGCGGCCCTTGGAAGTGGTCTTAAAGCCTGACGAGCACTGGTACCGGCTCCGCCGCGAGTGATTCGCTCCACTTCCCACGCGCTAGAGAAACCATCCTGAGATCCCCGTCTCCGATCACCGCACTTCCCGCAGGCCAAGGAACCCGCGTTCACCGAAAGGGGAACCAGCGTGGGGGCGCCTGAGTGCGGTCTATTGTCCGGAGTCGTTAGAGTCCAACCGCCGCCGCGATGGAACCGCCGTAGGAGCGTAGTGCGATGATTGATTCCTCAGCATTACTTTCCATGACCGCAGTGG
>JALYGD010000425.1 GCA_030777265.1 Actinomycetota bacterium
CTACGCCCGGCTCGCCGTGGACGGCGAGCACCACCTCGTCGGCTACGTGGAGGCCACGCAAGGGTGCCTTCACGAGTGCCGCCACTGCCCCGTCCCCACCGTCTACGGAGGCCGTTTCCAGGCGGTCAGGCGCGAGCTCGTTCTCGCGGACGTCGCCCAGCTGGTCGCAATGGGGGCGCGGCACATCAGCTTCGGTGATCCCGACTTCCTGAACGGACCAACTCACTCGCTGCGGCTCGTGCGTGAGCTGCACGAGCGCTGGCCCTGGCTCACCTTCGACTGCACCGCCAAGGTCGACCACATCCTCGACCACGCCGAGTTGTGGCAGACGTTCGCCGGGTGCGGCTGCCTCTTCGTGATCTCCGCCTTCGAGACCACCAACGACGCGATCCTGGCCCGGCTCGACAAGGGCCACACGGCCGCGCAGGCGGCCCAGGCGGTTCGTCTGCTGCGAACGCACGGGATCGAGATCCGGCCCTCGTGGCTGCCCTTCACCCCCTGGACGACCCTCGAGGACGTGGCCGACCTGCTCGCCTTCGTCATCGAGCACGACCTGATCGGCAACGTCGACCCGGTGCAGTACACGATCCGGCTGCTGCTGCCGCAGGGCTCGCTCCTGGTCGACCATCCTGACCTGCAGCCCCACCTCGGGCCCTACGACCCAGAAGGGCTCTCCTACAGCTGGACTGCGGCGGACCCGGCGGTGGACCGCCTCCAACGTGAGCTTGCCGAGATCGTCGCGGCGGGGGTCGAAGAGGGCGCCTCGATCGAAGGCATCTTCCTCGACGTCAGCGCCCGCGTCGCCGCCAGCTCGCGCTCCGCCAGACCGCTCCACTCGCCGGGGTTCGTGGTGCAAAGGCCGCGTCTGACCGAGCCCTGGTTCTGCTGAGCGGAGCCTACCGAGGGCCAGTTCGGCCCTCTCCGGTAGACGCCTCCCTTCATGTCGGCTCGTCGTCGAGCCCGATCTCAGGTCAGGGCAGGCACGGTCATGGGATCCTCGGGAACCGCCTCGGGCGTTCTAGCGGTTTTGGCCCATCCCCCCCTTCTGCTGAGCACTCGCCAACCAGCCACGCAAGCCGCCAAGAACCACAACTTGAAGGCCGTCCACTACCCGGGCCTACAAGACAGCCGCGAGCCGATCGAGGTCGTCCGGGGTGAGCCTGAGGCCTGCCGCGGCGACGTTCTCCTCGAGATGGTCTTGTGAGGCGGTACCGGGGATCGGCAGCATCGTCGAGGACAGGTCGAGCAGCCAGGCGAGCGCGATCTGCGCCGGCGCCACGTCGTGGCGGCGGGCGACCTCGGCGAGCACCCCCTCCTCTCGGGCGAGCCTGCCCGCGGCGAGGGGGAAGTACGCGATGAAGGCGAGCCCTTTCCGCTCGCAGAGTTCCACGACGTCCTGCGACGACCGGTCAGTGATGTTGAAGCGGTTCTGCACGGACACGACGGGGACGAGCTCGAGCGCGCTCGACACGTGGTGGGCGCGGACGTTGGACAAGCCGATGTGACGGATCTTGCCGGCCTCCCGAAGCTCGGCGAGCGCGCCCACCGACTCGTCGAGGGGCACCTTGGGGTCGACGGTGTGCAGCTGGTAGACGTCGATCGCATCGACGCGCAGTCGGGCGAGGCTGCCCTCGCACGCTTGGCGGAGGTGGTCCGGACGGCAGTTCGGTCTCCAGTTGCCGGGGCCTGGGCGCTCGAGGCCGCCCTTGGTGGCGACGACGAGGTCCTCGGGATAGGGGTGGAGGGTCTCGGCGATGAGCCCCTCACTGACCTCGGGGCCGTAGGAGTCGGCGGTGTCGATGAAGTTCACCCCCAGTTCCACTGCCCGGCTCAGGACCTCCTTGCACCCTTCCCGATCGTCCGGTCGACCCCAGATCCCGGGTCCCGTCAGGCGCATGGCACCGAACCCGAGGCGGCGCACCACCAGGTCGCCAAGCGCCACCGTCCCTGCCTCATCCAGCTCGCTCATCGTCCCTCCCTCACGCAGATGCTCCCGGTTCGGGAGCAGTCGGGACAACCGGTCCGCCGCCCTCCATCGACACGGTGTCGCAGGCAATGTGGAAGCAACTTGGTCTCGTGAGGGGACGGCCATGGGCGGCACCGTTCGCACGCCCCCGCCAGACCGGTCAGCGTCAGCGGTTCCTCTCGGCCGCTCGGCGGGGCAAGCTATGGCGGTTGCGGAGGAAGGAGCGGAAGTGGTGAAGGCGCTCGTGGTCTCGCCGGGGGCCCCCGGTGTCGTGGAGATCGGTGAGGTGGCCGAGCCCCAGCCGACACCGGATGAAGCGGTGGTGGAGGTGCGGGCGGTCTCGCTGAATCGTGGGGAGGTCCGCGGCCTCGGCGACCGACCCGAGGGGTACGTGGCGGGTTGGGACCTGGCCGGGGTCGTGTCCGAGCCCGCAGGCGATGGCAGCGGCCCCTCGGAGGGGGCCCGGGTGGTCGGGCTCGTGGAGTCGGGCTCCTGGGCGGAACGGGTGGCCGTGCCCACCGGGCAGCTCGCCGAGCTACCGAACGAGGTGAGCTTCGCGGCCGCGGCCGCTCTGCCGATCGCGGGACTGACCGCCTACCGTGCCTTGGCGATCGGAGGGTGGCTGGTGGGTCAGCGCGTGCTCATCACCGGAGCCTCCGGTGGGGTCGGACGCTTTGCGATCCAGCTCGCCCGGCATGCAGGCGCCGTGATCAGCGCGTTGGCCGGCAGCAAACGCCGCGTCGAGGGCTTGGAGGAGCTCGGCGCGCACGAGGTCCTCTTCGGGCTCGATTCGGAGGGGCCGCCGTTCGACCACGTGGTCGAGTCCGTGGGGGGTTCCACGCTCTCGGCGGTCCTCCAGCGCGTCGCAGCGGGTGGGACCGTCGTCTCGCTCGGCAACAGCGCGAACGAGGACTCGACCCTGAGCGCGCGCTGGCTCTACCGGGGCGCGCCCGGAGCGCGTCTCTACGGCTTCTTCATCTTCGCCGAGCTGGCCCGAACCCGCTCCGGCTCGCAGGATCTCAGAACGCTGGCGGAGCTCGTGGCGGCTGGCCACCTCGACCCGCAGATCGCACTCGAGACGAGCTGGGACGAGGCCGATTCGGCCATCTCTGCTCTCGTCGACCGTGACGTGGCCGGCAAGGCGGTGCTCCACGTCGGCGGAGGTTGAGCCCGCGACGGACCCGTGAGCGGAGCTCTGCAGGAGCGACGCGAGAGGAGCCGTCTTTGGTTCCTAAGACGGCGACCGAGGTGGTCCGGTCAGTCGTAGCGGCGCTTGAGCCTGAGAACGTTGTCGACGTAGCGGATGGTGTCCGGGTACCAGCCGTTGGCCCGGACCGAGGCCAGGCCCTGGTAGTAGCCGGCGAGCGTCAAGCGAGGGTCGCCCCCGGTCAGGTCCCACAGATAGTCGAGGAAAGCGACCCCGGCGAGAACGTTGTCAGCGGGATCCTTGAGGTTGAGCGGGCGGCCGACGAGCCGGCGTGACACGAACGCTCCCGTGCCCGGCTGCACCTGCATGATCCCCACCGCGCCCGTCCGCGAGATCACATGCTGTTGCCAACCAGACTCCTGCCAGGCCACCGCTTTCACCAGGGCGGGGTCCCAGCCGTAGCGGCGCGCGGTCGCATCGATCAGCTGCTCTGCGGATGTCCGGGGCACGGGACCTGCCTTCGAGCGCACCCGCCCGGGTCCCCGCCCAGGCACGGCCAGGACCTGCCCGGCCTGGATGTAATCGCGATCGCTGAGGTGGTTCGCCTTCGCGAGCTGAGCGATCCCCACGCCGTGACGAGCAGCGATGGACGTGAGGTTCTCACCGGGGCAGACGCGGTGCGTGGCGCTCTGGCTGGGGCCGCGACCAGCCGAACCCGGCAGCACGAGCTGCTGACCGGCATAGATGCGGTCCGGGTTGCGGATGCCGTTGGCGGCGGCGAGAGCCTTGACCGACGTGCAGTAGCGGGTGCCGATCCCCGACAGCGTGTCACCGCGGCGGACGGTGTAGTGCGCCGAGCTGACGACGACCAGAGCGGCGGTCGTGACCACGCCTGCGAAGGTCAGCCCTCGGCGACGAAGCGAACCGGATCTCACAACTCTGCCTGTCGTGTCTGCCTGTCGTGTGGCTTTTGTACACGGTAGAGGTAGGTGTTGCTTTAGACAACCCCTGTTGGGGGTGTCCATCTATGGCGCATAGTGATCGCTTGGTGCAGTCGCGACCGCGGATCGTGGATGTGCCCATGCAAGCCGAGTACCGTGATTCCAACGGCCGCTCAGAAAGGGTCGCCGTGCGCTACGTCGAGGTCCAAGGCGAACGTGTCCCTGCCCTCGGGTTCGGGACCTGGCAGCTGTCGGGACAGGCAGCCGTCGAGGCGGTCCACCACGCCCTCGACCTCGGCTACCGGCATCTCGACACCGCCCAGATGTACCGCAACGAAGCGCAGGTCGGGCAGGCGCTTGCCCACAGCGGACTCGACCGCAGCGAGGTCTTCCTCACCACGAAGCTGCTGCCGCGCAACCTCGAGCCCGACCGCGTACACCGCTCGACCCGCGAAAGCCTCGAGCGCCTGCAGACCGACTACGTCGACCTCCTCCTCATCCACTGGCCGGCGTTCGCCGAGCCCATGGAGGCGACGCTCGAGGCCATGGTCGCGCTCCGCGAGGCAGGTACCGCCCGCCACATCGGGGTGAGCAACTTCACGCCGACGCTGCTACGCGAGGCGCTCGACCATGCCCCGGTCTTCTCCAACCAGGTCGAGTACCACCCCTACCTCGCCCAACCGGAGCTGCGCCAGGTCGCGGTCCAGCGGGACATCATGCTCACCGCCTACTCGCCCCTCGCCAAAGGCGGGGTGGTCAACGACGAGACGCTGACTGAGATCGGACGGCGTCACGGCAAGACGGCCACGCAAGTCAGTCTCCGCTGGCTCATCCAGCAGGATCACGTGGCAGCCATCCCCCGCTCGGCGGACCGGGAGCATCGGGC
>JALYGD010000426.1 GCA_030777265.1 Actinomycetota bacterium
TGGAGCCGCAGCTGGTTGTAGCGGTTGATCCAGGCGAAGATCGCCCGGCGGGCGCTGGCGCGGTCGGGGAAGCGATGTAGGTGCACCAGCTCTCGCTTCAGCGAGGACCAGAACGACTCGGCCACGCGTTGTCCCAGCAACCCTGGTGCGGCCGAGCGACTGGCGCATGCCGAGGTCCGCTACGAGGGCTCGGTAGTCGCCCGAGCGGTACTGCCCAATTCGCCCTGGCTGCCCCGGTCCCCGTGGAAGATGATCCCGGCGGTGACCCCGCCCCGGGCGCCGGCGGCCATGCGCAGAGCGTCGGCTAGAGCTCGGTGCGCATGTGATCGGCCATGGAGTAGCCGAGCAGCCGCCGAGAGCCGAGGTCGAGCACCGAGGCAAGGTACAGCCAGCCCTCGCCGGTGGCGACGTAGACACCCCACGCTAGTCAGCTGTCAAGTAGCAGCCTGTCCGGTGGCCTTGGCGAGCGCCGGCCAGGCGGCGTCATCGTCCCAGGCCCGGTCGTTCGCCAGGCACCACCACAGACGACCCAGGAGCTTGTTGGCCAGGTTGCGGAGGGCGGCGTTGTGGCTGTCCCCAGCGGCGCGGCGCCGGTCGTAGTGCGCTCGGGCACCGGGTGACTTGGTGATTGCGGCGAAGGCCCACCAGTGACAGGCGTCGGCGAGGCGCTTGTTCTTGACATGGCGGGTCCTGACGCTCTTCGATCGCCCGGAGGCTCGAGTGATCGGGGCAGTCCCGGCGAAGGAGCGAAGCCCGCCGGCGGTCGAGAACCGTGTGGTGTCGTCGCCCACCTCGCCGAGGACCCGAGCGGCGAGGATGGCGCCTAACCCCGGCGCCCCGCGCAGCAGCTCGGCGGCGGGGTGCTGGTCGAACTCGGTGGCCATGGCCGTCTCCAGGTTGGCGATCGATGCCTCCATGGTCTGGACCACCTTGATCAATCCGACCACTGCGCTACTGAGCGCGGCTTCAACTGACGGCGGCTGGCGGAGAGCAGGCTCGTGAAGGTGGTTCACAATGCCCTCGGCCAAGCCGGGACGATCACCCCGTCCGCTCCGTCGCAGCAGGCTCACCACGCGCTTGTGGGTCAACTTCTGGCCGTGCCCCGGGGACGGAGCGCTGCCGAGGACCTCCAGCGCCGCCTTGTGCGTGAGCACCGGAAAGGCCTTGAGGGCATTGGGATAGAACTCGAGCAGCACCGATCGGAGTCGATTGACCGTGAGCTGGCGGGCCCAGATCGCCTCCTGGTGCTGGCGTGCCAGTGCCTTGACGGCCAAGCCGCCCTCGCTGATGCGGGGCAGGGTCCGGTGCAGGTGCAGATCGGTGCGCAAGATGTTCGCCAGCACGATGGCGTCGCCAGGATCGGACTTGCCACCGGCCTGGGCCGATCGTTCCCGATACCGCGCCACCGCTCGCGGATTGATCGCGTAGATGGTGAGGCCGGCGGCCTGAAGCGCAGCGACGACGAGGTTCTTGTCGGTCTCGATGGCCACCGTCACGGTCGTCGGGTCGTCAGTGTTTTCGGCGATCAGACTCATCAGGGCGGTGAACCCAGGCAGGCCGGTGTCGATCCGAAGCCTCGCCAGCGTCGTCCCGCCGGCGTCGACGAGCGCGACGTCATGATGGCCTTCGGCCCAATCGATGCCGCAGGTGATGCTCACTTGTAGCTCTCCGTTTCTGTTGTTGGACGAGCCCGAGGACCTGCGCAGCGACCTAATGGACAGCGTTCAAGACGCGACACCTCACCAGCTGACTGCAGACCCAGCGACTGGCAGGACCACTGTCTACATAGAGACCTCAAAGGGTCGGTCAGATCAAAAGTGGCCACCTGCCAGCGGCTCGGTCGACACCATTGCGCATCCCGGCCCCTGGGTCGGTGATATCTCAGTGGGCACCTGCCAGCGGCTCGAGCTGTGACCCCCTGGCTCTCCCATTAGGTGATGTCAGCGAGCCCACAGCTGGTTCGGTCGGTCGGCGACGAAGCGGCGCTCGACGAGGTCCGCTGGCCTGGCTGAGGTGTCGTCGGACGTGGTCGTGAACTGCTTACGGCCTCGTTGCACGCCTCGCAGGCCCATGTCGGCCATGAGCCGGGTGACCGTGCAGCGGGTGACGACGTAGCCCTCGCGTCGCAGTTGCTTGTAGACGCGGCGAGGCCCGGGCCCCGTCGATTTATCGCCGCATGGACCTCATGCACTGTCTCTTGCGGGCTAAGCCCCGGCATGCGTCACTCCCTCTAGGGCCCCGGTACCAACGAGGTCCGCATGGACGCTAGACCGCCGGACGCTGAGGCGCATCGTCCTCCCGGCGCAGATGTGGGCGCTCTGCCGAAAATGGCGGCATTCGGGGTTGACGCTAGCGCAGCCACGTGCGAAGCTCTAACGATGTTAGGTAAATCGGCTGCCGATTGGCGAGCCGACCGGCGTGAGGCTGCCCGAGAGCGCATTCTCGAGACGGCGTGGATGCTGGCCAGAGAGCACGGTCTGGCCGGGCTCAGCCTGCGCGACCTGGCGCGGCGTCTCGGCATGGCCGCGCCGTCGCTCTACTCCTACTTCGCGTCCAAGGACGCCCTGTACGACGCGATGTACGGGCAGGGATATCGCGACCTCATCGCCAAGGGTCCGATAGAAGCCACCGATCTCCGTGAAGCGATGCGGCTGGCGGCAGAGCGCTTTGCGCAGTTCTGCGTTGAGGACCCGGTGCGCTACCAGTTGCTGTTCCAGCGCACGATCCCGGGCTTCGTCCCCTCTGAGGAGTCCTACGAGTTGGCCAAGCAGTCCTACGCGCAGCTGGCCGAGCCTGCGAGCCGTTTCGGCATCCATCGACAGGACGACCACGACCTGATAGCCGCCGTCTTCGTCGGGCTGGTCGCGCAACAACTGGCGAATGAGCCCACAACTACTCGCTGGATCGACCAGATCGACCGCGCCGTGGACATGCTCTTCGATCATCTGAAACCGGACCTGCGCCCCGAACGGGGCAACAGTGCAGCGCGCCCCAGAAGCGGTCGAGCTGCTTCCGCCAAACCACGTGGGAGGAAGAAATGAACGTTCTCCGTCCGCTACTGCACCACGTCGCGCTGACCGTTACCGACCTCGACGCGAGCGCAGAGTGGTACTCACAAGTCTTCGACATCAAGCCGCAGTTCGATGTTCCCCATCCGGGTGGCACCGGCCGGGTGCTGACCGACGACGAGCAGAAGCTCGGAATCGTGCTGCACCGCCACGACGCCAACGCGAGCGAGAAGTTCGTCGAGACGAGGACCGGGCTGGACCACCTCGGTCTCATGGTCAGCGACCGCTCGGAACTTGAACGTTGGCAGGACCACCTGGTCGACCACGGCGTCGAGCGCAGGGACGCGGCTGACCGTCCGCTCACGCAGGCGCCCATCGTCGACGAGTTCTACGGCTCGGTCCTGACGTTCCGCGATCCGGACAACATCGCGCTCGAGCTCTTCTGTCCCCCACCCACAGCCTGAATCC
>JALYGD010000427.1 GCA_030777265.1 Actinomycetota bacterium
ACCTGGCGGCCGAGGGAAGCTGAACATGGTGTCGCCAGTGGTGCCCCAAGACCAGGACGGGCTCAAGGTCGAGCTTGACCTGGCCGACATCCAAGGGCTCATCCTGCGGGGCTACACCATGGCCGCCCTACGACTGTTCGTCCTGCGCATCGACGAGGCCCCGGCAGCCCGCCGCTTCGTCGGGGCCCTGGCCACCCCGACCGCTGACCTGCTCCCCGGGCTGACCTCGGCTATGCCTTGGTTCACCAAGCCCCCCTACTGCATCAACGTGGGCTTCACCTTCGCCGGGCTGAGGGCGCTGAAGCTGGCGGAGGAATCGCTCCAGTCCTTTCCCGAGGACTTCCGCCAGGGAGCGGTACTGCGAGCCGAGGTGGTGGGCGACACCGGCGAGAGCCAGCCCGACCACTGGATGGCCCCCTTCTCGCCGTCCCTGGCCGACCAAGCCCACGTGGTGCTGATCCTGTTCGCCCAGGACGAGGCGGTGGTGGCCGAGGTCAGCGAGCGCCTGCGATCGGTGCTTCCCCAGGGCGGCCTGAGCGAGTTGTCCCACCACGACGCCGAGGCGTTGCCCGGCCACGTGGCCCACTTCGGCTACCGGGACGGCTTCTCCCAGCCGACCATCGCCGGAGCGCCTCCCACCCATCTGCCCGACCCGCTGCCGGTGGTCCCCCCCGGGGCGTTCCTGTTCGGCTACCCCAGCCAGCACCCGGGCCTGACCTACCCGGTGCCCGCCCCCGAAGAGCTGGGCCGCAATGGCAGCTTCGCCGCCCTGCGCATCCTCGAACAAGACGTCTACGGCTTCGAGACCTTCCTTCACGCCACCGGCAAGGAGCTGGGCATCGACCCCGATGAGGTTGCGGCCAAGCTGTGCGGCCGGTGGCGCAATGGCATGCCTCTGGTGATCTCCCCCCATACCGACTCACCCGATCCGCCCGTCGCCGACGAAGCGATGAACGACTTCGACTACGTGGCCGGCGACGGGCGCCATCACGGTGTCGACGACCCCGGGGGTCGTCGCTGCCCCATCGGGTCCCACATACGACGCACCAATCCGCGCAGCGCCAAGGTGGCCGGCGGCAATGGACATCGACGCCGAATCGTGCGCCGGGGCCTGCCCTACGGCCCGCCGTATGACCCGGAGCACCCCCATGACGGGATCCCCCGAGGCCTGCTCGGCCTGTTCATCGGGGTCAGCCTGGCTGACCAGTTCGAGTTCATCATGGCCGAGTGGGTCAACGACGGCGTGTTCGCCCCCGGGTTGGGGCGGACCCGGGATCCGCTCATCGGAGCTGGCGGCTCGGGGGAGCAGCGCTTCGAGATCCCAGTCGAAGGCGGCCGGCCCCGGGTGATCAGCGGGTTCTCCAGCTTCGTCATCACCAGGGGCGCCGCCTACTGCTTCCTGCCCAGCTTCACCGCCTTGCGATGGATAGCTGCCCAATGACTTCCCAGGGCGATGAACTCAGCAAGGCTCCCTCGGCGGCGTCACCGCCGGCGGCGTTTAATGGTCCTGCCCACCACTCCGGGCCATCACGGTGCTCGAGGTCGAGTCCCCGCCAAGCCAGCCGCACCAGCGGCAGTTCTCCTGCGTCCAAATCCCAGTCGGCGGGGAGTGCCGAGGGGAAGGTCAACAAACGCCGCCTCGGCGGAGTTCGTGGCCCCGCCACCCACGACAGAGGCACGGTCGCCGCCCCAGGAGGCGATCATGGCTGAAGGCACCCGTGAGCTCCGCTTGGCCGTGGTGTGCTATGGCGGCGTCTCCCTCGCCATCTACATGCACGGGATCACCAAAGAGATCCACAAGCTGGTGCGGGCTTCGGCCGTCCTCGACGGCCGACTCGACCACCAGCAACTGGAGGGCACTGAAGCCGTCTACTACGACCTCCTGCGCCGCATCGCCGAGGGCAGGCACGGCTTGGGCGGGCCCTCGGCAGGAACCGAGCTGAGGGTCGTAGTCGACGTCATCTCCGGCACGTCGGCCGGCGGCATCAATGGCGTGTTCCTCGCCAAGGCCCTGGCCAACAACACCTCGCAGGACGCGCTCAAGAACCTCTGGTTCGACAAGGGCGACATCAAACAGCTCCTCCGGGGCTGGCGACGGCTCCACCCCGCCCTGCGGGCGATGTGGATCGCCAAGTCCCCGCACAGGATCAAGCCTCCGCTCCGCGGCGACGACATGTGCCGCTGGCTGGCCGGCGCCCTGCAGGAGATGGACCCCGAGCAGCCGCCGTCCGACCGGAGCCCGCTGCTGCCTGATGACCACGAGCTGCGCCTGTTCGTGCCGGTGACCGACTTCCACGGCTACGACCGGGTGATCCCCCTCTACGACCCTCGCTTCATCCGCGACCGCACTCACCGCCATGTGATGGAGTTCCGCCACGGCGACCCGCGGACCAGCCAGCTGACCCGTCCGTTCAACCACATGCTCGCCTTCGCCGCTCGAGCGACCTCGTCGTTCCCCGGGGCGTTCGCCCCCGTCAGCTTCAGCGACTACGAGCAGGCGGTGAAGGGCGCCAGTCTGGGACCGGCCCACAACGCGTTCTTCCCCTTCTACGACGAGGTCTCGGGCTTCGATCCGGCGTGCTCGCACTTCATCGACGGCGGCGTCCTCGACAACTTCCCGTTCCGCTCGGCCATCGAGGCCATCCGGTCCAAGCCCGCTCGACACGAGGTCGACCGGCGCCTGATGTACATCGAGCCCGATCCCGGGGAGGACAAGCCGGCGGAGGTGCCCGCCGTTGCCCCGGGCGTGATCGCCACGGTGCTCGGAGGCTACGCCGGCATCCCCCGCAAAGAGCCGATCCTCGACGATATGGTGGAACTGGCCCGGCGCAACCAGCAGGTGCTGCGGGTGCGCGATGTCATCGAGTGGAGCTTCGACTCCATCCGAAGCAAGGTGAGCGCCGTGCTCGGGTCGGTGGACCTAGCGGCCATGGACGGTGCGAAGCTCATCGACCTGCGCTCCCGGGTGGAGACACAGGCCATTGCGGAGGCCGAGTTCGCCGCCTCCACGTACCTGCGGGTCCGCGTTCGTTCGATGACCGACAACTACGCCCAGGCCATCGCCACCATGCTGGAGCTGCCCGTCGGCTCCCAGCGGTCGGCCTTCGTGGCCAGCGCGATCCGACAGTGGGCCCATCGCGACGGCTTGCTCGAGCAGTCGGCCGATCCCGCCGTCCGCCAGCGCCAGCTCGAGTTCCTGTCCGGCTTCGACCTGACCTACCACGAGCGGCGGATCCGCTTCCTGATCGCCGCGGTCAACTGGCTCTACGGAGCGGAGGAGCGACCGCCACGGCGTGACCTCGACGACATGAAGCGAGAGCTCTACGGCCACGCCGCTGATGTCGCCGCCATCGTCACCGAGGTTGGCCGGCGCCTGCGCGACGACCTGCGCCGGCTGTTCTCTCGGGAGAACATCCGCCGGGCCACCGGGGAGGAAGAGCGCCGAGCCCAGGACTTCGTCGAGAGGCATCTGGACGAGCTCGAGAACCTGCGTGGGGACGTGCTGACGGCGGTGAGGAGCGGACTGCCGAGCCTCGAGGAGGGGTTGCAGCAGAGCCTTCTCTCCCGGGTGGGGGTCTGGGACAAGAAGATCACGGACGACCTGCTGACCCGCTATGTCGGGTTCCCGTTCTGGGACGTCCTGGTGTTTCCCCTCGAGGCCATGAGCGGGGTCAGCGAACGGGACCACGTCGAGGTGTACCGGATAAGCCCGGTTGACGTGACCCTGCTGATGAAAGACCCGGAGTGTCGAAAAGAGAAGCTCGAGGGAATGAAGCTGGGTCACTTCGGCGCCTTCTTCAGCCGTGCGGGCCGAGAGCGCGACTACCTGTGGGGCCGCCTCGACGGCGCCGAGCGGCTCATCAAGCTGCTCCTCGACGTGCGCCGGGAGCCGAACACGCAGGGGACGGGCACGGCCGCGGCCATCGAGCCCAGGGTGCACGAAGAGGTCCTTGCTCGCGAGTGCTTCCCAGCCTTAACAGCGATTCTCGACGAGGAGCACGACGCCGTCCCTGAAGCCCGAGAGCTCGTTGAGGTACGATCACGTGGCGCCTCAGCCAACGGGAGTCGGCGAAGGCAGCCTGATGGAACTACTTCAAGTCTCTAAAAGAACGGATGCGACGATGGTTCTGAAACAAGCCTGATCGGGATGGATGTCTAGGGAGAGGTCTGGGAGATGTAATTCCTTCCTGACGGTTTCCAATCCCGAGGATTATTAGCGGACACCGTTAGCGTGAGATGTCGTGAAGATGAGAAGGGAGTCAGACATGGCTGATGTTGGCAATCTTGGCTTGGGACGAGTCAATCCACCAGACTCCGTCCACATCGAGCGTTATCCGATACCGGCCCAACTCCGGTCAGCCCCGGTGAAGGTAGAGGTGGAGCTCGACCTACCGCCCTGGCACCAGGAGCACGACCAGGGGTCGGAGGGGGCGTGCGTGGGTTTCGGCACGTCGATGGCCTTGTGGATCCTGAACATGGAGGAGTCGAAGCGTCAGGGAACCGCGTTCGATCCCAGCACGCGATACGACCCGTGGTGGCTTTGGCGCGAGGCCCGACTAGCCGACGAGTGGCCAGATAACGACGACTTCAGTGTGAGCGAGGGCACATTCGTCCGAGCCGCTTGCGACGTGCTACGGGTTCGAGGTCACTGTGTCCTCAAGGACGATCAGACCGGGGCCGAGGACCGCTCCGCAGGGATCCTCAAGAACGTCTGGGCCAGGTCCGTTGACGACGTACGCGCTGCAATCAACCGTGGCATTCCCTGCTCGATTGGAATGCGCTGGTACAGCGGGTTCGACGACCCGACGGAGAAGAACGGCGAGTGGTGGATCGGGGACGACGACCTGGGGAGGGTCCGGGGAGGTCATTGCGTCTGCATTTACGGTGCCTCTGACGACCGTGAGGCGGTAAAGCTCAAGAACTCGTGGGGCACGAACTACCCGGAGGTGTACCTGCCCTACGACGTCCTCGACCGCGAGCTGCAAGATTCGCCCGAAGAGGGTGGGGCTGAGGTAACGCTCTTCACCGACCGCCCAAACCGGCCCAGTACATGACCATAGCGGGAGATCGCCAGCTCGTCTGGCTAGAGCTGTCTTCTACGGAGGTGCGCCTGCTGTTGGAGAAGGAGGCGTAGAGCTAGTGGTTGTTGCAGCAAGAAGGTGAAGACCGCAAAAGAATACGTCTGCAGGAGCTCGCGAACTATCTCCCTGACCCTGGAGGCCGTACGCAAGGACGTGAGACACGATGATTTCCATCAGTGAGACTAATGGCTCCTCGGGCGGAGTAGCCCAATCCGCGGGGGAACCCATGCCGACGCTGCGTAATCTAACCGCCAGACGTATCGAGATAGCAGGACGGACGGGCGATCTTCCGGGACTCGTCATTCCGCCCTTCGGAGAGCGGTTGCTGGAGCACGGTAGCCTCGCACTCTACGACTATGAGAGCTGGGCAGCCCATCACCTCATCGCTGTTCAGGACCAGGAGGCTACTGCAATCAAGTGGTCCCTAGGAAGCCTACTGCCGGGCATCGCCGGCGCCAGTCTACTTGTCTCGCTCGCCCTCTTCACCGCGTGGTGGGTCATGCGGGACACTGGCTGGGCCTATGGATCGGTTCTCGGCATCGTAGTGACCATGTCGTTTGCAGCGGCGGGTTGGAAGCAGGTTGACACCTGGCATCGCTTGGCCCGGTCGCTCAACATCTTTCTAGTCCTCGTGATCGCCATCGGTTTTCCGACAGCTACTCTCTTATTTGTCAGGAGATACGGGTTCAGCCTGAACCGAGACATCTTCGGAATTGCGGGCATCCCTGTCCTGATCATCCTGTTGACTGTCGCCTCGAGCCTCCCGGCGAGCCTCTACTTCTGGTTCCATCGCCAACGACTTCCCATCCTCCGGCAGGGCTTCCTCCGGGACATCGTGCGTCTAGACCAAAACGTCCAAACGACGGAAGATGCTGACAGGTCCTATAGCCGATTGATAGACGATGTCTACGGAACCGGCACCACCGGGTCTGTCAGCACGCGAGGGGGCCTCCCGATCGTGCTGTCCACACTCCTCATTGCTGCGATGTGGAGCTGGACGCTCCTCGCGTCCGCAGAGCACCGTGAGGACAATGTGCGCTACCAGCGAATGGTGGCGGCTGAGGCTGCTGGGTTGACCGACTTCGATCCGAGCCGACCACCTCCCGGAGTCGTGGAGGCACCCCCGAACCTCTTGTCCCTGCTCTACCCGGAGCGCGACTTGGTCAGCTTTGCGTTCCTCGGTTCGTACTTCTTTGCACTCGGCATGCTTTTCCGGCGGTACACCCGCTCGGACCTAGGCCCGAAAGCGTACACCAGCATTACGGTTCGGATCTTGATTTCCTTGATCGTCGCCTGGATCGTGAGCTTCGCACCTCTCATGCGGACAGAGGAGGGTGAGCCAAACGCAACGATGCTCCTGTTGGCGTTCATGATCGGTGTTGTGCCGGAGACGGGAACGGCGGTCCTCCAAGACCTCCTCCAGCAGTCGAAGCGGCTAGGCAAGGCCATACCGTCTCTTCGAGAAGACCACCCGCTCTCCGAACTGGACGGAATCAGCCTCTACGACCGGGCTCATCTGCTCGAGGTCGGGATTGAGAACGTGGCGGGCTTGGCGCACCACCAGTTGGTCAACCTGATGCTGTGGACGCGGATACCAACGTCGAGGCTGGTGGACTTTGTCGATCAAGCTGTCCTTTACCTCCACGTGCGGGGTCCGGTTTCCCTAGCGCAGCAGGCGGTGCCCGCTCACGACCGAGGCGCTCGTCTGCTCCTCGCCCACCATGGCATCCGTACGGCGACGGACCTCGAGCGCGCCTACTGGCGGGCCCAGTCTCGTTCTACAGAGGAGGCTACGCGGTTTCTCGGACTTCTCGACAGTCCTGATGCGCCGGTTCAGCGACTTCGAGTGGTTCTCGATGCACTCGAAGATGACGAGTGGATGGTCTATGTGCGGAACTGGCGCGACCAGAACACCCTTGGCCCCGCCATTACATCCGTACAGGAGTTCATGGAGGTTTCGGCGCGTGGATTAGCGCCAGCACCGCCGCTACCGGCACTCTCGAGCGATGAGTCGTCCTCATCTAACCTCGGGTTCGAAAGGTGCTGAGCCGTTGAGGTGCCGGCGGGGGACTGCGGCGAGCAAGAGGACGGCCGCCGTCTACTGGCCTGAGGGAATCTTAGTGCATAATTGCTGCAGGTCGCTTTTGGGAGGTTGATCACCTTGAGCAGGCTAAGGGAGGAGTTAGGAGGCGCAA
>JALYGD010000428.1 GCA_030777265.1 Actinomycetota bacterium
AGGGCGAATGGCTGACCCTCCGACGAGTCCCATGAGGTTACCTCGGCGCTCTCGCGGGATCTCGCCAGCCGGGCCTTTCTCTCGTTCCGCCATCCCTGTCCAAATTGCCGGCACCACCGCTGCTCGACGCGGGCCATTCGGGCGCCGTACAGAGGTGCCGGTAGTCGCACCTGAGCACGGGCATCGTGACCGCCGCTCTGGGGAAATCATCGCGCACCGAAGATGTGGTCGCGCGGGCCTTGACGGCGGGCTATCCGGCAGTTGGTGCGCCGTCAGTCGCTTGATGGGCCGCTCGTTCTGTTGCACGGTCGGGGCGCCGTGGAGGGCGTCCAGATCGCCGAATCGGGCGCGAGCCAGACGTCATCGGTGGAGTGGTGCTCGCGGTAGTTGCCTGCCAGCTACCGGCACGTTGGGGACGCGCCTGCCGGGTCTCGGCGCCCCGCCGGCGGGCTCGCACGGCGTGAGCGGGTTGACGTTGCCGCCGCCCAGTGACCTGCCCCCCTTTTCAGAGGCGGGTTCACCGGACGCAAGCCGGGTGCTACTCGACGATGAGCTCCGCGTACATGCCCTGCGTGAAGTGCGGCGGGCCGCCCTCCACCTCCGGCGGTCCGCTCCCATGTGGCTCCTGGGCCGCCTCCAGGTAGGCCGCTGGGTCGGCACCGGTGGGAACGGAACAGATGACGGCGTAGCGTCCTGGCTCGGTGAGCGTGCCATCGCCGACGGCTGCGATCTGCTCCCCGCCTGGCGGTGCCAACAGGACCATCGCAGGGGTGCCGGGATCGAACTCGCCTTCTGGCAGGGCGACCAGCTCCTCGACCGAGCGCTCCTCCTCATCATCGAGCCGGAAGGCCCCGATCTCGTGCAGCTCCGTCTCGGACTCGTTCACGAGGCTCAGCACCGTCCCTGCCGGTACGGTGTCAGGGAGCCCCTGGAACTCGTAGTCGACAGCGGTCACCTCGACGGGTGCTCCAGCCTCTTCCTCCTCGGCCGCAGCGCTCGTCGTGGTCTCGCGCTCTCCAGCAGCACCGACGTCGGCGTCATCGTCGTCCCCGCACCCCGTGACCAACAGCACGATCACGGCAGCGGTGGCAGCGATCCCTCGCACCGTCACTATCTTCATGTCGTCTCCCCTTCTCGGTGGACTCGTCGGCTGGCTTATGACCCTGTTCGCGAACCGAATGTGGCGGAATATGAGATGAGGTGCGGCCGCGCTGGCCTCATCGGGGTGGACTGGCCCGCCGACGTGGCGGGGCGGCCTCGGCGACGGCGTGGGGGTCAATGCCGTCGGGGGAACGCAGGGCGCGGGTCAACAACTCGCTCAGCAGGAACGCTTGGAACTCGTGGTCAGCGGGGCGGCCTCATCGGCTGCTCCCTTGTTGCGTTGTAAGCGCCTCATCGGACCCGCCCTTCCACGATGGAGAACGGTGTCGCCGTGGGGACCGTCTGCACAAAGTCGATGCCTGCCTCCCCGAACAGGCTTCGGTACTGGGCCTCGGTGCGCTCGCGGCCGCCCGTGACGGCGAGCATGAGCACGTCGAGTGTCTGGGCCCAGTGCTGCTCCAGACCTTCCGCCATGACCGTTTCGATAACGAGAACGGCCGCGCCGCGGTCGCCAGACTTGGCCACCGCGGCCAGGATTCCTGACGCGTCTTCGTCGTCCCAGTCGTGAAGGATGTTCATGAGCAGGTAGGCATCGCAGCTCGGGAGCGGGTCAGTGAAGAAGTCACCGGCGACGACCTCGAGGCGCGAGGATGGCTGTACCTCGTTGGCAACCTGTGGAAGCTCGACCAGCACGCCCGTGACGTCGTGGTAAGTGGCAACGATAGCTTTGATGAGATGGGCGTGACCGCCACCGACGTCGGCGATGCGGCGGTGAGGTGAGAAGTCGTAGGCGTTGAGGACGGCGGCGACGTCGGCATGTGCCTTGGCCGTCATCGCCTGTTCGAACACCGCCGCCTCTTCGGGGTGCTCCTGTAAGTACGGCCAGAGCCCCTTCGGTGCGACGACCTCGAGGGCGGGTGACCCGGTGCGCACCGAGTACTCCAGCTCGGCGAATGTGGCCGAGAAGACGGGCAGACCATTGAGGCGTGCGAACGCTCGCATCGACATTGGGTGGTCGCTGCGCAGGAGCGACGACGAGCTCGTGTGGCGGTAGCCCCCTGGGGCCAGCTCGAAGATCCCGTGTGCCGCCAGCAAGCGCAGCACCCGCTCGAGCCCATCCGCGTCGGCGCCGCAGACGGAGGCGAGATGCTCGGCTGGTACGGGAGCGTCGCCGACATGGTCTGCCACACCCAGGTCGGCCACGACGTGCAGTGACCGGGAAACGACGATGGCCTGGGCCATCTCCCAGATAAGCGCGTGGGGCGGCGCTTGTCGCGTCCCTATGCTTTCGGTGGCAGTGGCGTTCACCTGGGGTCCTCCTTAGGTACGGGTCCTCCTCGCATCGTAAGGAAGCGGCGCCACTGCGCCATCCGCCGAAAATACTCATCGCACTACTCATTTTCCCCGGGTGCACCACCCCCCCGGCCATATGGCTGCGGCTTGGCGGGCGTAGCTTGCTGTGTCGGATGTCGTTCTGCACGGTTCGCTCGCAGACGAAACAGCCGCTTGGCGATCTCCCGGTTCGTCATCCCCTTACCAACAAGATGGCGACGTCCCACTCTGGGCGCTTCAGGGCCGGTGCGCTGAACCGTCGCCGGAGGTCGTCGGCCCAGGTCTGGAACGGCGTCATTCCGAGAACGTGGGTGTGGCAAGCGCACGACTCGACAACCGCAGGCCGCGGGCAGATGTCACCGGGCGCGTCCCGGCTGGCGAGTGCGGCTCCGAGCAGGTACTGCGACTCGACGCGATAGTCGGCAGCGCCGTTCGCAGCGCACGTCACCTCAGCCCGCTCCGTAACGCGAGGATGTCGCCGAAATCCCCGCATAGCCGGATGCCTCATCGCGCTACTCGTCCGCTCAGGTTCGCGACCACGCGGCGATCTGCCTTCGGGTGGTGAACCGCAGCTTGGTGAGGATGTGCTGCACGTGGTTCTGCGCGGTGCGTTCGGAGATGACGAGCCTTTCGGCGATTTGGCGGTTGGTGAGGCCGTCGGCGACCAGCTTGGCGACCTCAGCCTCCCGTGGGCTCAAGGCGCCGGGCGGCCTCGCCCCGAGCTTGGCGAGGAGTGCGCCGGTACGCTCGACGTACGCCGACATGCCGAGCGATCGGGC
Organism: Actinomycetota bacterium; assembly: GCA_030777265.1. Lineage (GTDB taxonomy): Bacteria > Actinomycetota > Nitriliruptoria > Nitriliruptorales > JAHWKO01 > JALYGD01. Next base: position 3,213 of record JALYGD010000428.1, read on the forward strand.
CAGATGGTCGGCGTCCTGCGCCGCGGCCAGGGCGCGGTCGGAATCCCCCATTCCGTTCCGGGCCATCAGGACCGTCGCCAGGTGATAGCGCGCCTCGGCGACGAAACCGCGTGCACCGGCCCGCTCGGCCTGGTGGGCGGCGGTCGTGAGGTCGTCGATGGCGGGGTTGAGGTGGCCGAGGACGGCAGCGCCGCGACCGAGGGTGAGCTCGACGGGGCCCATGTAAGCGACTCCTTCGCCGACCGAGTGCTCGCCGCGGAACGGCTCGAGTCGCTGGAGCAGAACCGCCAGGTCATCGTGGCGGCCGAGGGCGGAAGCTGCGAGAGCGCCGAACACGTGCCCCTGCAGGCTGAAGAACGCTGGGAGTGACCAGGTATCGAGGGAACCTGTTTGCTGATAAGACGCGGCAGCCTCCTCGAGCAGGCCGGCGGACAGGAGCAGGAACGAGCGATGGAGCGGACCCAACGTCCTGAATTGGGGCAGCGGGTCGACCGGGCGGCGCACGAACTCGGCCGCCTCGTCACTCATCCCGACGTGGCTGACGAGCGCGCACTGGAGCGCGAAGTACGCGCCCCGTGCCGGCTGCACCTCGACAGCACGCATCCGGTCGAATCCCCGACGACCGAGGGCGGCGGCGTCGGCGTAACGTCCCTGTGCCTGGGCGATGCACGCCGTCACGCGGTGGAGATGCCAAGCGCTAACCGGCCCGCCGACGCGGTCGACGGCCACCTGCAGCACAGGAAGTTCGCCGGCTGCGTCCGCCAGCTGCCCGCCCTCCACCAACGCCTCGATTCGCCAAAGCTCGCCCCACATGGCGGGGCGGGCGCTATTCGTCCGTTGAGCGAGAGCGACCATCTCGCTGGCCAGCAGCAGGCGTTCGGCCCGACCGGCCGGGCCCGGGCAGGCTTCCTTGCGGGCGTGCAACGCGTCGACAAGGGCCGGGTCGTCACCCGAGGCCCGGGCGAGGGCGAGGGCCGCCCCGCTCAAGGCCTCGACGCGGTCCTGCTCCCCGTCGTAGAACGAGAGGTGGCTCAGTTGCGCCAGCAAGCGCGCCCGCAAGGCTTCGTGTCCAGCCTCGCCCGAACCGGCGAGCGCCTGTTCGCACAACCGTTTGGCGACGGCGTTGACCCCGGGGTCGAGCGCTGCCTCGAGCACGAGCGCCGCCTCGCTCATGAGCTCGGGACTCTGGGCCGAGGCTGCGGCGTCCGCCGCCGCAGCTGCAGCATCCACGCAGCCTGGAAGGTCTCCGGCCAAGTAGGCGGCCCGGCCCAGGGCGACCAAGACCCGGCACCGCTCCTCGTGGGCCAGCGGCATCGCCGGGAGCGCCAGGGCGGCGCGATACAGCCGGACGCCCTCTTCATAGGCGAGGCGCCGCACGGCGTCGTCGGCGGCGCGCATCGCCCACGTGCGGGCGGTTGGAGCCTCGCCGTAGGGTGCCAGCTCGCTCCAGTGCCGGGCGATCTCCGCGAGGTGCTGGGAGAGGTCACCGGCGAACTGCACTTCGATCGCTTCGGCGACAGCGCGGTGGAGCGCGGCACGGTCGGCGGTCGTGAGCGACGCCTCCACCGCCTGGCGGGTCAGGGCGTGGACGAACCGGTAGTCGCCGATGTCGCCGACGCGGTCGACAAAGCCATAGGCGACGGCCTCGTCGATGGGTGAAAGGGACTGTGCGACCGGTTCGTCGAGGGCACGGGCGACCAGCGGGAGCGAAAAGTCACGCCCGACGATGGCCGCCGCCTGCACCAACCGACGGCACTGCGGGGTGACGCGGTCGAGCCGCGCCGTGACGACATCGAGCACGGTGCGCGGCGGCCGATCCGGACGCCACGTGCCGTCCGCCATGGCCCGGGCCACCTCCCGGACGAACAGCGGGTTGCCGCCAGTGAGTTCGAGCACGGCGCTGGCGTCTGCCGCCGACCGACCCGCGGTCGTTCTCGACAGCTGGTCCCGCACCTCGGCCAGATCCAAACCAAGCAGGTCGAGGTGCTCGACTGCCGGTGCCCGCAGCAGATCGGGGAGGACGCGCGGGAGGACGCTTGCCGGTTCGACGTCGCGGAGTGTGGCGAAGACGAGCAGTCGGGTGCCCGGGATCTGGTCGGCGAGGTGGCGGAGGACGCCGAGCGACGGCTCATCGCCCCAGTGGACGTCGTCGAGGATAACGACCAGCCCGCTCCTGTCGGCGGCGGCGCGCACCGCCTGGCTGACGTCGTCGAAGACCCGGAACCGGTCCTCGGGTGACTCGGCATCACCAGCGAGGACGGTGTCGGGGTCGACTTCCAGCGAGCGGAGCACCTGGCGCCACGGCCAGAACACCGGCGCTCCCTCGCCTTCGACACAGCGTCCCCACGCAACCGCTGTACCGCCGGTGCGGGCGATCCCGGCGAGCTCCTGGGCGAGCCGGGTCTTTCCAATTCCCGGCTCGCCGGCGCATAGGACGAGCCGGCCGTTGCTATCCCGTGCTGCCTCGAGCCACGTCCGCAAGGCCTCGAGCTCGCGGCACCGCCCGACAATGCCGTCACCAACGATATGCACCGGGCCTCGGCTCGGCGTGCTCATGCCACTAACCTAAGCATCTCCCTTCAGCCCGGTCACGGTCCGATGGAAGACGTCGAGCCGCGGGACTCCTGGCCTCGCACCGGTCTGCACGTATGGTTGCGATCATCGGCTCAGAGATGGCTCTAGGTGCCTCAGGGACACTCGCAAAGTGGGCGCGTCCGGCACGCCGGGATTTGTCGGCGCCGCATGCTCATCCGTCCTGGCACC
>JALYGD010000429.1 GCA_030777265.1 Actinomycetota bacterium
TCGACCCTTCGGCCCCGGTGCGAACCCCGTCGCCGTAGGCATAGACAGCAACCCGATGCCCACGTGATACCGCCTCCTCAGCGAGGCGGAGCGCGGCAACCGTGGCACCATCGGCGGGCCCGGTACCGAGCACGAGGGCGAGGGTCTTGCCGCTCGGCCGGGTCATAACCACGCCTGCCGGTCGGACCAGTCGAACATGGTGTTGACGACCTCGCCAAAGGCTAGGGGCTTTACGCCCGCGACCAACCGGTTCACGGCACGTCGCGCCAGCGCCTCCTCCTCAGCGACGACCCGGACTCCCGCCTCCTGCGCCGCGGATATCGCATCGCTCCAAGCGTGACCGGCCCGGGCGAGCGTGACCGCGTCCTCGAGCAGCACGAGCACGACCTCCTCCCCGGTGGCGCCGAGCAGACGGGCGAGGCGCGCCGGATGCGCCACGTCGGCGGCCTGCAAGGGGTCGCGCGCCGTGAGCAGAAGGATCCTCACGTCTCCGCCCTCCGCACGAGCAGCCGCACCGCCTTGTGGCCCTTTAGGTCGCGGATGCGGGCGACATCGACCACCTGGTGGCCGGCACGGTCTGCCCAGCGTGCGAATGCCGCCGGGGCACCCTGCATGTCGGTCAGTACCTCGAGGTGATCGCCGGGCTGGACCGACATGATGGTCCGCATCGTTGCGACCACTCCGGCCTGGTACGTCCTGCCACGCGCGTCGACGGTAGCTACCGGGACGGGCGCCGCGGCCGCGCCGACCCTGTCAACCACCGCGCGAACGCGGCCCTCTCGCGACACAACCTGAGCCGGTGCACCGGCGGCATCGAGCGCCCCCCTCAGCAGACCTCGGGCGAGCGCGTCTCCGACCGCGCCGTCGGCCTCGCCGACGAGGCGCAAGCCCACCTCGAGTCCTTCGACTTGCACTGAGCTGTCGGAGGTGTCGGTGATGCGCACCTCGGGGAAGGTGGCGCGCAGCGCTTCGATCGCCACGATCGCGGCCGCAGCGAAGTCGCGCTGATCCGCCCGGCCCGCGGCGGCTCCGACGAGACGACGGCCGTGCTCCTCTGCCAGCCGCTCGACCCGCTCCTCGCCGTCAGGGAGCTCTCGGGCCAGCTGGACGAGCGTGCCGACAGCCAACTCGCTGCCGGCCGGTACTGCCGGGGGGCGTGCGTTCTCGGCCTGTTCTCGAGCCACGTAGACCTTCGCCGGTCGGCCGCCACCCGGCTGCTTGCGTCTTCCCGTGACCACGAGCCCCGCCTCAGCGAGAGTGTCAAGGTGGGTACGGGCGACGTTCGGGTGCAGCCCGAACATGTGCGCGGCCTCACGGGCCGTGACCGGGCGGCCCTCCGTGCGCAGCCGACGGTAGATGCCGGCACGGGTCGGCACACCGAGCGCACGCGCCACCGAGACGGATGGCGCCGTGCCCCCCTCATCGTGATCCACGACGTGCGTCAACAAGTACGAGCCTCCGACCGAAGGGCGCTGAAGAAACGCGGCGGCACCCGGCCCCTCGCCGGTGCAAACGCAGCGGTAGCCTCGAGGCCCATCATGTAGCCAGGGTGGCACACTTCTGTTCGGGTCAGGGCCCAATCTACCGTAAAAACGGTGTAAACAGGGCGGCCGCGCTTGCCGTCCTGTCTCAGCCGCCAGAGAAGGGTGGCAGGAGCACGACCTCGTCGACACCTCCCAGCGACACGTCCTCCTCGTGTGAAACGGGTTGCCCGGCAACCAGGATCGACGCGCGGGACAACCGGGCGGTAAATGGCTCCCCGTAGCGGGCACGCAGGAGGTCGAGGAGGTTGGACAGGCGATCGGCTTGCACAACGGTCTCGGAAGTGCCGGCCGCATCGCGGAGAGCAGCGAAAAGGCGGACGCGCACCGCCGCGGTCATAGCGGCACCCGCTCCCGCTCCGGAAAGCGACCGCTCATGAGCGCCTCCTTGACGGCGCTGCCGAGGGTCACGGAGAAGGCCGGGGTGAGCCCCTCCTCGGCGTGTCCGAACCTGGGCTCGATCCACAGGGTCGCGGGACCGGCGGAACGTTCGTGAAGGATCTTGGCGTGATGCAAGGGAAAGAAGTGGTCGTCGAGCCCATGGACGATGAGCCACGGCGCCTCGATTTTGCTCGCTAGGTCGCGGGGGTGGGGGTAGGGCGACCACGCGGTCGGAGGGACCACCCGCACCCCGGTGAGGACCCGCATGCCGAGGCGACGCCACCACGTGCGCCAGATACGGTCGAGCCGCAGCAGTGGAGGGGTCTCGGGATCGCCGAGCTCCGCTTGAGCGGAGATGGTCACGGCGGCATCGACTTCGAGCCCCTCCCCCAAGGCATGGAGCACCGCTGCCGCGCCCATGGAGACTCCGACCGCCACGATGGAGCAGTGGCCTTCGGCGCGCAGCCAATCCACTCCGGCGCTGACGTCGAGGGCCTCGCGGCCACCGAACGTACAGCGACCGCCGGAGCGTCCATGACCGCGCAGGTCGAGACTGAGGACGTGAGCGAACCCGCTCAGGCAGTCGGCGAGCAGCGCGTAGGAGGGTTTGCGACGGTGCGCGGCGAAGCCGTGGGCGATGACGATGGCGGCGGCCTCAGGCGCGGGTCCTCGAAGCCACGACGCCCGCAGTCGGATGCCGTCAGCGGCGGTGAGTTCGACCTCCTGGTAGGGGGCGCGGTGACCACCGACGGCGCCGCGGACCTCGAGCAGGCGGCGGATCTGGCCCCGGCCCTCGTAGTGGTCGCGCGCGAGCTGCCGTTGTCGGTCATTCTGCACGGCCAGTAGCCTGCCAGAATCTGCACAAGGAGATCGCTCCGTGCACCTGCTGGTGCTCACTGACCGGGCAGGGGGTGGCAAGTCCCTGCTCCCCGCGCTCGAGTACCTCGACCACACCCTGCAGGACACCCCCCTCGACGCCTCAGCCTTGACCGGACTCGGGGACTGCGACTTGGTGGTGGTTGATGCGAGCGTTGACCTGCGGGAGGCCGCTGGCGCATGCCGAGCGGCAGCTGTCAGTGCCGTGCGCCGGCCGCTGCTCGTGGTCATCGGCGAGGGCGGTCTGGCAGCGCTGAAGGTCAGCTGGGGCTTCGACGACTGGCTTCTGCCCACGGCCTCTCCGGCAGAGGTGGAGACGCGGCTGCGGCTCGTGCGCGACCGGGCCGGGGTTGTGGGCGCGGAGCGGACCGCTTCCGTAGGTGACCTCATCGTCGACGAAGACAGCTATCAGGTGCGTCTGCGGGGCCGGCCACTCGATCTCACCTACAAGGAGTTCGAGTTGCTCAAGGCGCTCGTGGCCAGCCCAGGCCGGGTCTTCACGCGTGAGATGCTGCTTCAGGAGGTGTGGGGCTACGACTACTTCGGCGGCACCCGCACCGTCGACGTTCACGTGCGCCGCTTGCGAGCCAAGCTCGGACCCGAGTACGAGTCCATGATCGGTACCGTACGGGGTGTGGGGTACAAGCTCGTCCCGCCACACGAGCGCCTGTGAGCAGCACGCGACCACGGCCACCCGGACCGACCTTCGTGCGAGCGGGACCTACCGCGTGGTCTCGAAGGCAACGTCGACCCAGCGGGTCGAGAAACCTTCGGAGCGGTAGAGGTGGACCGCTGCGACGTTTTCCTCGTCGACCCACAGCAGCACCTCGTCACAGCCCCTGCCTCGGAGGTGACGCAGGCCCGCTCGTAGCAAGCCTCGTCCCAGGCCTCCGCCTTGCGCCTCGGGCCTGACTGCGAGAACGTAGACCTCACCTACACCTGCTCCGCGCCGTTTCGTCCAGTGCAGAGCTGGGATGCGGCCCTGAGGATCCTCGGCCAGCAGGAGGTCCGCGGGATCGAACCATTCGAACGACCGCCTTCGTGCCAGGCGGGCATGATCCCAATCTGTCTCGACGCCGCCGAAGGCCGCGGTCAGGACCTCAACGACGGCATCATCATCGACGTCGGGCCGGTAGGGACGCATGGTCACACCAGCCGGCAGCGCGGGATCGGGTGTGGAGTCCAAATCTCGACCGAGCACGAGCAGTCGGCGGTGGACACCGAACCCGGCGGCGCGGGCACAGGCAACGTCGTCGTCCGTGGCGTGGCGTATCCAAACAATGAGGGTGTCAACGGCATGGCGGGCGGTCAGCTCCCGAAGCGCCTCCAACAGCGCGGAAACCGTGTCGCCGCACGGTTCGATCGCGCGGTGAACGGCGAGGTCGGCGCTGGCGGACTCTCCGCTGCGGGTCGGAAAGACGACTCCCCCATACCCAGAGGCCACCTCCTCGCCCCGGGCGAGGAGTGGGTGCCAGTGCGGCTCGGGCCCCTGCTCCCCGGAGGCGAGTGCCTGGAGGCGCTCCCGCTCCGCTTCGTCGACAAGCGGAGACTCGAGCCGGGACTCGGCCTCGTCGAGAAGCGCTATCGCCTGTTCGACGCCTCGGCGGCCTGTAAGGAGGTGCACGCGTACCGTGCGGCGGGCCGCCACGACCTCCTCGCGGTCGGGTCTGCACACTCGCGCGAACCTCCCCCTGTCCCAAGGCCACAGGCTAGAGAGCGGGCTGGCATGAACAGCTTGCCGTGGGTAGCATCCCACCGCGTTTCGCGGTGGGCGCCGCTCGGGCCGCTAGCTCAACTGGCAGAGCAACGGACTTTTAATCCGCAGGTTGCAGGTTCGAGTCCTGCGCGGCCCACCGGAAGCGACTGGGAGCTGTGGAGCAGTT
>JALYGD010000430.1 GCA_030777265.1 Actinomycetota bacterium
GTCATCAACTACGACATGCCCTCGGCGCCCGACTCATACCTGCATCGCATCGGCCGGGTCGGCAGGGCCGGCCGTGAGGGTGCAGCGATCACTCTCACCGAGCCGCGGGAGCACCGGATGCTCAAGACGATCGAGCGGGCGACCAGGCACCTGATCGCCGTCGAGAAGCTACCCACCATCGCGGACTTGCGCGCCCGGCGGCTAGAGCTGACGCGGGCTGCGCTGCGTGAAAGCCTTCTGGAGGACGACCTCGAGCGCTTCCGCGTCGTGGTGGAACCGCTCGCCAATGAGTTCGACGTCCTGGAGGTGGCGCTCGCCGCAGTGAAGCTGGCCCACGAGTCCAGCGGAGCCGGCGCTGACGAGGAGGACATCCCAGAGGCGGCGGTGGGGACGGACCGCGAGACGCCCCCTCGGCGCGCGGCCGCAGGACGCGACCGGAGACGTGCCAGCGCAGCCGCTGGTGGCACGACCCGCCTGTTCATTGGGGCCGGGCGCAGCGCAGGAGTCCGACCGCAGGACGTGGTCGGCGCGATCGCAGGCGAGTCACAACTCAGCGGTCGGGACATCGGAGCGATCGAGATCGCGGACCGCTTCTCACTAGTGGAGGTTCCCGAGCCCGCCGCAGAAGAGGTGATCGCAGCTCTACGGGCAAGCACCATCAAAGGAAGGAAGGTGACGGTCCGCCGAGAGCGGTACGAACCACGGTAGCCCGAGCTGCCGGGGCGCGGTTGAGCAGTGCTCGTGGGGGAAGCGCGGCGACAGGTCGGCACCCGGCCGCACCTCGGCCCTCCTAATACCGGGACCGAAGGTTCATTGGCGATCTAGAGCGCAACGGTTGGCTGGAAGGTGAGGTCGCTGACCGTCGTCGGAGGGGGCGCGACCGGTGACGCACCTGATCCTCGTACGGCACGGAGAAACGCCCTGGCACGACGAGAACCGCTACGCGGGGAGCAGCGATATCGGCCTTGCGGCTGCCGGGCGCGACCAGGCTGAGCGGCTCGCCAGGTGGGCGGCACGCAGCGATCTCGATGAGCTGTGCAGCTCGCCGCTCCGCCGTGCCTGGGAGACGGCGGCGGCCGTGGGCCGTGCCACCGGACTGGAGCCACGTCCCGACGACCGTCTGCGCGAAATCGGCTTCGGGGAGGCGGAGGGGCGGACCCTCATCGAGCTGGAGCAGCTGTACCCGGAGGCGGTCAGAGCCTTCCGCGCCGACCCGGTCACGCACCACCTGCCGGGCGGGGAGGACCCCCGCCAGGCGGCCGGGCGCGCCATGGCCTGTCTGCGGGACATCGCCGGGACCCACCCCGCGGCGCGGGTGCTGCTGGTGACCCACAACACGCTCATCCGGCTCGTGCTTTGCGAGCTGCTGGGTTTGCCGCTGTCGAGGTACCGGCAGACGTTCGGCAGGATGCGCCCTTGCGCCCGAACGAGCATCGAGCTGGACCGCGAGGCTGCGTCGCTGCTCGAGTACAACGTCCCCATCGACTGCGCTCTCCCATAGCGGGCGGGTGAAAGGCGCCGCGCTGGGACCGGGCGCCGTTGCGCTCCGCGATGTCCTCGACCAGCTCTTGGAGCATGGTCTCGTCAGCGAGATCACCCGCAACGTACCGCTGGAGATGACAACTGCGGCGGCGGTTATCGGAAGTCCAGCCCTTTCCGTGCTTCCGCAACGCCGCATGCGCGCCGCCTGCCAGTTGCGGACTGGTTCAACCGCCACTGAGGGCAGCGAAACCCGGCGCGAGCTCGTCGTACATCTCCTCGAGCGCCCGCGGCAGGACGCGGGTGGCGCCTACCACCGAGACGAAGTTCGTGTCGCCGACCCACCTCGGCACGGCGTGAAGGTGGAGGTGGTCTGCGATGCCGGCACCGGCGGCACGACCCAGGTTCATGCCGAGGTTGACACCTTCGGCTCCGAGCCGCTCCCTCAGCACGGTGACGGATCGGCGGCCGAGCCGCCACAACTCGGCAGCGGTGGACTCGTCGAGCCCCTCGAGGTCCGAGAGGTGGGCGAACGGCACGATCATCACATGACCCGGGTTGTAGGGGTAGGCGTTGAAGATCACATAGCAGTGGTCACCTCTCACCAGAAGATGGTTCTCGCGGTCGTGCTCGGGACCCCGTCCGGGAAGGACGCAGAACGGGCACCCTTCGACCGGCTCCCCCCCGGCCACGTAGCCGGAACGCCAGGGTGCCCACAGACGCTGGATTCCGTCCACGGGCCCCGGCTGGTCCGCGCCAGGAGTGCGCACGACCCGACCCCGGGCGGGTGCCGCAGCCGGGTCAGGCTCCTCCGCCTCGCTTCGCGAGGCCGGGCGCAACGCGGAGTCGGGCCGGGGGCGTTCCGTCACGCCAGGGAGTCCGTGACGGTTCGCCGCGACTCGACCTCGGCGACGAGGTCAGCAACGAACTCGTCGAGGGGGACCCCTTTGCGCTGTGCCCCGTGGTAGGGGCGGATCGACACCGCTCGCCCTTCGACTTCTTGGCCTCCGACCACGGCCTGGTAGGGGACCTTCGCGACCTGACCCTTGCGGATCTTCGCTCCGAGCGTGTCATCGGAGTCGTCCACGTCCACGCGCAGCCGCGCCTTCCGCAGCTCGGCGGCGACCTCCTCGGCATACGGCAGAAAGTCCGCAGCGACGGGCACGATGCTGACCTGCACGGGCGCGAGCCACAGCGGGAACGCCCCGCCGAAGGACTCGAGCATGACCGCGAAGAAGCGCTCGATCGAGCCGAAGAGCGCCCGGTGGATCATGAAGGGACGATGCGGGGAACCGTCCTCGCCCACATAGGCGACCTCGAACCGCTCGGGCAGGTTGAAGTCGACCTGGATGGTGGTCAGCTGCCACTCCCGACCGATCGCGTCGCGCGCGTGCATGTCGATCTTCGGGCCGTAGAAGGCGCCCTCTCCCTCGTCGATCTGGTAGGAGAGACCGGAGCGGTCAACGGCGTCCGCGAGCGCCTTCTCGGCGAGCTCCCAGTCCTCGTCGCGCCCGATCGCCTTGTCGGGCTTGGTGGAGATCGCCACCCGCGAGGGCCTTCCGAACCCGAAGTCCCGGTAGAGGTCGAGGGTGAAGCCGATCACCCCGACGACCTCGTCAATGAGCTGGTCGGGGCGGCAGAAGACGTGGGAGTCGTCCTGGGTGAATCCTCGCGCACGCAGCATGGCGCTCACGACCCCGGACTTCTCGTAGCGGTAGACGGTGCCGAGCTCGGAGAGCCGCAGTGGCAGCTCGCGGTAGGAGCGCGTCCTCGACTGGTAGGCGAGGATGTGGAAGGGGCAGTTCATGGGCTTGATGAAGTACTCGGCGTTGTCGGCCTGCATGGCGGGGAACATCAGGTCCCGGTAGTAGTCGAGGTGACCGGACGTCTGCCACAGCACGCTTCTGGCGACGTGGGGGCTGTAGACGGGCTGGTAGCCCCGGGCGAGGTGCTCTTCGCGGGCCCAGTCCTCCATGACCTTGCGCACGATCGCGCCCTTCGGCAGCCACATGATCATGCCGGGGCCGAGCTCCTCGGCGAAGTGGACGAGCTCGAGCTCGCGGCCGAGCCTGCGGTGGTCGCGCTTTCGGGCCTCCTCGAGCATGCGCAGGTGCGCCTCGAGTGCCTTGCGGGACTCCCAGGCGGTGCCATAGATGCGCTGGAGCATGGGCCGCGACTCATCGCCGCGCCAGTACGCCCCCGCGGTGCGGAGCAACTTGAAGGCTGGCACCCAGTCGCTGGACGGAATGTGGGGGCCGCGGCAGAGGTCCACCCAGCGCTCGTGGACCTCCCCGTCCTGTTCCACGATGTTGCGGTAGACGGTGAAGTTGGGGTCATCCTGCCCGTGGCCCTGCGCCACCTCGGTGGCGTCCACGTTGTCGATGATCTCGCGCTTGTAGGGCTGGTCGGCGAACAGGTCGATGGCCGCCTCGCGGGACAGCTCGTCGCGACGGAAGCGCTGCCGCTCGCGGATGAGCTCGCGCATCCGCTCCTCGATGCGTTCGAGGTCCTCCGGGGTGAAGGGCTCGGCGACCTCGAAGTCGTAATAGAAGCCGTTCTCGACGGGCGGGCCGATCGCGAACTTGGCGTCGGGGTAGAGGTCGGTCACCGCCTGGGCCATGAGGTGCGCGACGGAATGGCGGAGGATCGCACGCCCGTCCTCGCTCTCGGCGCGGATCGCTTCGATCTCCGCCCCGTCGGGCACGGGACGATCGAGGTCCCACGTGGCACCATCGACCCGCGCCGCGAGGATCTGTCCCTGGAAGAGGTCCAGCGCGCGTAGCGCGTCCCGCGCCGTCGCGCCAGCCGCCAGCTTGGCCTCTCTGTCGCCGGCGCGAATGGCAACGGTGTCGGTGGTCACTGCAGCTCCTCCGTTCTCGCTGGCGAGGATAGCCAGGTCGCAAGTGGCGAAGCGATGCGAGCCGGGCGCGGACGGGCGCGATCGACAGCGGCCAGGGCGGAGGGTGCCGCCGTCTCCGTGACGGTGTCCACACGGGGAGTCGGTGAAGGGCATCCCGCCGCTGACCGGACACGAACTGCTGCTGGTCGTGTTCCAGTGCGCGCTGCCGCTCCTTGTCCCGCGGGCGCTACCGACCGACGACCAGTCGCGTCGTCAACCACGACTGACTGCTGGTCAGGGGCCCCGCAGCCGGCGCGCCCACGCCGTCTCGAGCTCTCGCAGGGACGCGCCAAAGACCAGGCGTGCGGCTCGGTCGAGGTGGTAGTCCACGCGCCCGGGCTCCCCGACCGATCCACGACCCAGCGTCGCGTAGAAGCGTGCAAGCGCCGTCTCACCATAAGAGTCGGCGAGGAAGTCGACGAAGCTCCAGGCGAGCTGGTAGCTGAGGAAGATGCGCTCAGGTGGGCTCCGAGTGAAGGCGGCATCCTCCGGAGGAACACCCGCGAATCGCTGGGACGTCGCCGCGGCAAGCAGGTCGGTCCCGGTCGTGGAGTCCTGTTCGCCAAGCCGCTGCGCGAGGCCCTCTTCCACCCAGGCTGGCACTAGCGGCCCCGAGTGGGGCCGGGTGGCCACGTGCAAGAGCTCGTGAGCGAGGATGCGGCGACGGATCTCGCTTGGCCTGGCGAGGAAGCGCTCGGTGTTCAGCACTACACGGGCACCTGTCAGCTGAAACTCGTCGAGCTCAACCGTTGGTGTGGCGGTCGCGAACGCCACGAAGTTCGACAAGTCGAAGGTGACATGGAGGAGTGCTTTGAGCTCTCGCTCGTCGCGAGGGATGACGAGGGGAACTGTGCCGCTCCACGGCAGCGTCCAGTGCGCCCCCATCACCACCCGGGCGACAGCCGCCTCGTCGAGGACGAGCTTCGCGACCTGCTCGCTGCCGGGGTGATGGAGAGCCAAGAAGCCTCCCGCTCGATTCACGACCACCGGACCGTGGTCCCAGAGGTGTTCGACGCTGACGAGGCCGAGCGGCTCGGCGTCGCCATCGCCTGCGATCCGCCAACTCACCGCAGGATCGTTTCCCGGAAGGCGTAGGACGGTGAGGAAGAGGTCCTCGTTTGCCGGCCCGTCGCTGTCGAAGCCTTCGAGCGCGTGCTTCTCGACGACGTACACCAGTTGGGCGGTCGGACCGTGGCGAGCGCGGACCGCCGACGTGGTGAGGTCGGGCAGGGACGGGTCAAGCTCCAGTCTGTACATCGCGAGGGGCACATGACGCAGGTTGTCGGCACGTGCGAGCCAGCGCCGCCCGAACAGCGAGTCCGGATCGGCAAGCCATGGGCGCAGGGCCGCTGGATCCTTGGCGAGAAACGCAGTCGCAACCGCGTCCAGCGCATCCTGCAACCCGGCGCGATCAGGGGCAGGCGGAGGCTCCGGCGTCCTGGCGGACGCGCTGACGGTGACCCGAGATTGTTCAGCGTCGTCGACGGGAAGGGAGGTGATCGGGTCACCACACGCCACAAGCGCCAGGAGCGCCAGGAGCGCCA